>DPBN01000227.1 GCA_003516955.1 Armatimonadota bacterium
CCCCCCGCCGACACGTGGTTCCAACCGGCGAGCTGGCCGATGTCCTGGCGCAGCGTTCCCGCGACCAGCCAGTCCGGCTCCATCGAGCCCGGCCCGCCAACCTCGCAGCCCTCCTTGGCGATCTCGCCCACCACCCCGCGCACCAGGCGCTTGTCGGCGGCGAGCTTGGTCACGTTGGTGGGCAGCCAGCCGGTGTTCTGCACGGCCAGCCTCAGCCGCCACACGTCGGGCTCCAGGCGATCGGCGACGAACTTGCGCAACTCCAGCTTTGGCGAGGCCGCCGCCTGCCACAGCACCCAGTCGCTGAACGGCGCGATCTCCGCCTCCAGGAACTCGGGCGGAGGGTTCCGGAAGCAGTACTGAGCGTCCAGACCTCCCAGCTCCACCGGCCCGAGCTGAGGGTGATCGAACGGGTACCAGTCCACGTATCCCTTGCCGCCCAGCTTCTCTTCGATCCACTGGAGAATCTTCTCGTCGTCCTCCACCGGGTGGTCGCGGAACCAGTCGATGTACTTGTAATCGGTGATGCCGGCCTGGCGCTGCGGCGACCAGATCTCCGTCGTCCAGGCGAAGACGCCCCGGTGCTCGTACATCCAGTCGTCGAACACCCCGGTGATGACCTCCTTGGGGTGGTAGCGGAACTCGTGGTACACCGCGATGGCGGGATATCCGGTGAGCTCGGTGCCGACCTGCCCGATCTTCTTGTAGGTCCACACATCCTCGGCCGGAAGCTCGTCGTCCGGCTTCGAGCTGGGCGGCCGAAGGTGCACCCCGCTGAAGGTGTGGAACGTGATCGCGCCGCAGATGTTGGGGCGCTTCACGATCGCCTCCACCTCGGCCCTCACCTCCGGCTCGCTGGTGGGGAACGGGCCGGCGCCGTGCTGCTCGCTCTCGACGCGCCAGCCGGAGGGGTAGTTGCGGTTCATGTCCAAGCCCTCCTTGTTCCTCCGGCCGCGGATGCGCAGCCCGTCGAAGTTGTGGAACAGACCCTCCGGCAGCAGCCGGTAGTAGGTGCCGCCCACCTCGCCCGGCTCGCGCCGCACCATCAGCCTCGGGTTCTTGTCGTAGACCTTCCACGGGCCGTTGGGGTCCTGCACCCGCATGTTGAGGATGCGCCCGTCGCCGTCGACGTCCATGCGCTCCAGACCGTACGGGTCCTCCTCGTCGAAGGGCCAAGGCCGCACCGAAGAGCGGATCAGCTTCGGCCGGTCGGCCAGCGCCCACTCGGCCCCGTCCGGGTTCAACCGCGGAACCAGGTAGAAGGCGCGGGTCTTCAGCACATGGGTCGCCTTCTCCTCCTTCCCATGGCCCGTGCACAGACGGTTCAGCAGATACAGCACGGCGCTGGAGGCGCTGACCTCGGTGGCGTGGATGTTGCCGTCGCAGAAGAACGCGGGCTTGTCCTCGGCCGGGCCGGTCAAGAAGTCGGTCACCGTCGCCATCCAGATGTCGCGGCCCTCGTACGACTTGCCGATCGACTCCAGCCGGACCAGGCCGGGGTACTCCTCGGCGAATCCCCGCAGGATGGCGGTGAGGTCGTCGTAGCGGTAGTAGCGATCGAAGAAGACTTCCGGCATGCGGGCAGGTTACCCGCGGGATTCCGCTACACCGGTACCGTGTGCCGGCGCTCCGCCACCCTCCGCTCGCTGTGGTCCAGAATCTTCTTGCGGAACCGCAGCTGCTTGGGCGTCACCTCCAGCAGCTCGTCCTCCCGCAGCCAGGCCAGCGCCTGCTCCAGGGAGAACTCCCGGTGCGGATCGAGCACCGTGGTGGCCTCGGCGGTGGAGGAGCGGATGTTGGTCGCGGCCTTGGTCTTGGTGATGTTCACCACCATGTCCTCGTCACGGCTGCAGGCGCCGACGATCATCCCGCCGTACACCTCCGTGCCGACCTCGTAGAACAGGGTGCCCCGCTCCTGGATGTCCTCGTAAGCGTAGCGGGTGATCTTGCCCGAGTCCTTGGCGATCAGCGACCCCTGCGTGCGCGTCTCCACGTCGCCCTTGGCCGGCTTGTAGCCCTCGAACAGCGTGTTCAGGAGGCCGAGGCCGCGCGTGAGCGTGAGGTAGATCGAGCGGAATCCGATGAACCCCCGCGTGGGGATGCTGTACTCCACCTTGACCTTGCCGCCGGGGAGGGGCTCCATGTGCGTCATCTCGCCCTTGCGGCGGCTGAGCTCCTCCATCACGGGGCCCAGCGCGTCCTCGGGCACCTCGAGCGCGAGCGTCTCGAACGGCTCCGTCAGGCGTCCCTCCTCGTCGCGCCGGAAGATGACCTGCGGCCGCGAGATCTGCATCTCGTAGCCCTCTCGGCGCATCGTCTCGATGAGGATCGCGAGCTGCAGCTCGCCTCGGGCCGCCACCTTGACGGTGTCCGCGGGAGCATCCTGGTCGATCTTGAGCGAGACGCTGACCGCCTCCTCCTTCTCCAGCCGCTCGCGGATCTTGTGGATCGTCAGGAACTTCCCCCCGTCCTTTCCCGCCAGGGGCGAGTTGTTCGCGTAGAAGTTCATCGTGAGCGTCGAGGGCTCGACGGAGATCGGCGGAAGCTCCACCGGCTGCGAGGCGTCGCACACCGTGTCGCTGATCAGCACGCCGTCCAGCCCGGACAGCATCGCGATCTCGCCCGCCGAGACCGACTCCACCTCGCGCATCGAGATCCCCTCGTACACCCAGAGCTTGGTGACCTGGAACGGCCGGACCTTGCCCTCCCGGCACACCACGAGGCGGTCGCCCACTGAGACGCTGCCCCTGAGGACCTTTCCTCCGAACATCCTGCCGAGGTAGTCGGAGTAGTCCAGGTTGTTCACCTGCAGCAGGAACGGGCCCTCCGCCTCGACCGAAGGGGGCGGAACCGCGTTCACGATCATCTCGAACAGCTCGCGCATGTCGCGCTCGCCGCCGTCCGGCGACACGCGCGCGAAACCCGCCGAACCCGACGTGTAGAGATGGGGGAAGAACAGATCGTCCTCGCTCGCGCCGAGGTCGATGAACAGGTCGATGGTCTTGTCGTAGGCGTCCAACGGCCGGGCGCCCTCGCGGTCGATCTTGTTGATGCAGACGATCGGCTTGAGGCCGTTCTCCAGCGCCTTCTTCAGCACGAAGCGCGTCTGGGGCATCGGGCCCTCGCAGGCGTCCACCACCAGCAGCACGCCGTCGACCATCGACAGAACCCGCTCCACCTCGCCGCCGAAGTC
>DPBN01000225.1 GCA_003516955.1 Armatimonadota bacterium
AACTGAGGTTGGCATGAGCGGAAAGGAAATCCTCTTGGCGGCCGTGCGCGGGGCCGAGACGCCGCGCCCCGCCTGGCTGCCGTTCGTCGGCACGCACGGGGCGAAGCTCCTCGGCACCGACGCGGAGTCGTACCTCAAGTCCTCCGACGCCATCGTTGCCGGGCTGCTGAAGGCGCGCGAGCTGTACCGCCCGGACGGCCTGCCGGTCGTCTTCGACCTTCAGCTGGAGGCGGAGATCCTGGGCTGCGACCTCGTGTGGGCGCCGAAGGGGCCGCCCTCCGTCGCGAGCCACCCGCTGGAGCTGGGAGGCGGGCCCGAGGATCTTCCCGTCTTCGATCTTTCGGCGGGGCGGTTCCCCATCGTCCGCGAGGCTCTGGCCAGACTCAAACAGGAGATCGGTGACGAGGTCGCGCTGTACGGCCTGATCACCGGGCCGTTCACGCTGGCGCTGCACCTCGCCGGCCCGACGATCTTCCTGACCATGTTCGACGAGCCGGAAAAGGTGCGCGAGCTGCTCCGGTTCGCCGCCGACGTCGGGCGCCGGACGGCGGCCTTCTATCTGGAGAACGGCGCCGACGTGGTGGCCGTGGTCGACCCGATGACCAGCCAGATCTCGCCGGAGCACTTCCGCGAATTTGTGGCCGAGCCCGCCAACGCGGTCTTCGACTCCATCCGCGAGCAGGGCGGCCTCGGTTCGCTGTTCGTCTGCGGAGACGCCACCCGCAACCTTGCCGAGATGGTGGCCACGCGCTGCGACAACCTCTCCGTGGACGAGAACATCGACCTGGCCTACCTGCGCGACCTGGCCCGACCCGCGGGCAAGTCGGTCGGCGGCAACCTGAAGCTCACCGCCGTCCTGCTGCTCGGAACCCCGGACGACGCCCGCCTCGACGCCATCCGCTGCATCGACGTGTGCGGCAGCGAGGGCTTCGTGCTGGCGCCGGGTTGCGACCTCCCGTTCGACGTGCCGCCGGAGAACCTCCAAGCCGTCGCCGAGATGGTGCACGACGAGTACCGCCGCGACGTCGCACGGGCGACATTGACCGCTCCCAAGCTCGACCTCGGCTCCGTCCAGCTCCCCGACTACGCCAGCGAGGCGGACGTCGTGGTGGACGTGATCACGCTGAACAGCGAGACCTGCGCCCCGTGCCAGTACATGGTGGACGCGGTGCGCCGCGCCGTGGCCCAGGTGGGCGAGGGCGTGCGGTTCCAAGAGCACAAGATCGTGACGCGCGACGGACTCTGCGTGATGGCGGCGCTCGGTGTGGGCAATCTGCCCACGATCTGCATCGACGGCAAGCCGGAGTTCGTGTCAATCATCCCGGACGTGGAGCGCCTGGCGGGAATCCTGCGCGAGAGGGTGATGGCCAAGCGGCGATGATCCCGCTGATCCTCGTCTGCGGCTTTCTCGGCTCGGGCAAGACGACGCTGCTGCGCCACTGGGCCCGCACCGCATCCGACCGCCGCATCGTGTACGTCGTCAACGAGTTCTCCTCGCGCGACGTCGACTCGGAGCTGCTGAGGCAGGACGCGCCAGACGTGGTGCCCCTGCCCGGCGGGAGCATCTTCTGCAAATGTCTGGCCGCCGACTTCCACCGCACCATGCGCGCGCTGGCCGAGGGCGAGTGGGACACCATCGTCGCGGAGGCCTCCGGCGTGGCGGATCCCTCGTCCACCCGCACGCTGCTGGCGGAGACGGGACTGGACCGGCGCATCCAGCTGGCCGAGGTGCTGTGCGTGGTGGATCCAGCCACCTTCCCCAAGCTCCGCTCGACGCTGCCGGCCATCGTGCGCCAGGTCGCCTCGGCGGATCGGATCGTGGTGGGCAAGACGGACCTCCACCCCCAGGAAGCGGTCTCGGCGGTGGCGGACGAGCTGAGGCGCATCAACCCCTCGGCGGAGATCCTGCTGGCGGAGCGAGGGCGGGTGCCCCTCCCAGACGCAGCCCGGTACCCAACCCAAAGGCTGGACGCCCCGCTCCCGGAACACCCCGACGAGGCCCTCGTGCGCTTCGAGGCGCGCCTGCTGGGGCCGACCAGCCTGGACTCCCTGCGGCGGGAACTGGGCCAGATCCCGGGCTTGCTGCGGCTCAAAGGGTTCTTCGACAACGGCGCGGGGCTGCGCACCGTCGACTTCGACGGCGAGCGGTGGACCGAGCAGGAGGCGCCGCCCGGCGTGGCACCGTCGCTCGCGGCGATCGGCCTCCGCGAGTCCGGAGACGAGCTGCGTCGCGCCTTGGCGAGGGTCATCCAAAACGCCCGAGAGCCATAATGCGAGCATGAAAGCTCGGCTCCTCGAAATCTTGGCCAAAGGCCCGATCCTGGGCGACGGGGCCATGGGCACCCAGCTGATGCTCCGTGGCCTGGCCCCCGGCTCGTGCGGCGAGCTGTGGAACGTGGAGCGGCCCGAGGCCGTGCGCGACATCCACGCGCTGTACGCCGAGGCCGGGTGCGACGTGGCCACCACCAACACCTTCGGGGCCACGAGGATCGCCCTGGGCCGGCACGGGCTGGGAAACCGCGTGTCCGAACTCTGCCGTGCCGCCGTCCAGAGGGCGCGCGAGGGCGCTCCGACCTGCCTGGTCGCCGGCGACATCGGCCCCCTCGGGGCGT
>DPBN01000086.1 GCA_003516955.1 Armatimonadota bacterium
CGCCCCGCGGCGCCGGCACCCAAGCCCGACTCCGTGTGGACCTCGCGCGAGGTGGCGCCGAGCGACGACGACCGCGTGCCGCGGGTGCTGATGGCCCTGCTGACGGTGTTCGCGGCGGCCGCGATCTTCGGCCTCGGCTGGTGGGTTCTCTTCAACCTCGGCAAGCCGAAGCTGGTGGAGGTGCCGAACATCGTCGGCATGACCGTCAACGTCGCCAAGGAGGCGGTGGCCCCGGCGAATCTCCGCGTCGTGGTCTCCGCGCGCAAGCCCAGCGAGCAGTACCCCGCCGACGTGATCCTGGAAGTGAATCCCGAACCGGGGCAGAAGGTGAAGGAGGGTTCGCCGATCGCGGTGGTGGTGAGCTCGGGCAGCCGGTTCGTGCAGGTGCCGGACCTTCGCGGGTACACCGTCGACGCCGCCCGCGCCCTGCTGCAGAGCCTGAACCTGCGGCTCGACGACCGCGTGCGGACGGTGCGCTCCTCCGACCAGCCGGAGGGGACCGTGGTGGCCCAGGAGCCGGAGGCCGGCGCCAAGGTGGAGCAGGGCACGACGCTGAGGGTGCGGGTGAGCGGAGCCTCGTCCGCCACCGAACCGCCCCCCGCGCCGGAGGACGCGCCGTGGCGGAAGACGGTGCGCATCCGCCTGAACAGGCTGCGCCAGCCGGTGATCCTGCGCGTGGACCTCACCGATGCCACCGGGACTAGGACGCTGATCGAGGAGATGCACCAGCCCGACGAGGTCGTCGAGCTCCGCCCTGAGATCGTGGGCGACCCGGCCGAGCTGACGGTCTACTACGACGGCCGGAAGATCCAGACCGTCGAGCTCACCAGGTCTTCGCCGACAGGAGGGCGCCGTTGAGGCTGCAGCTCGCGCCCAGCGTGCTGTCGTGCGACCTCTCGCGGCTCGCTCAGGCGGTCGCCGAGATGATGGACGCCGGCGCGGACTGGATCCACTTCGACGTGATGGACGGCCAGTTCGTGCCGCCGATCACGTTCGGCGACCAGATGGTGGCCAGCCTCCGGCCCCTCGGCCCGACGCCGTTCGAGGCGCATCTGATGACGCTCACCCCGGAGCGCCACTTCGAGGCGTTCGCGCGCGCCGGGTGCCAGAGGATCATCTTCCACGCCGAGGCCTCCCCGCACGCGCTGCGCCTGGCCCAGAGTCTGCGCGACATGGGGGTGCAGGCGGGCGTCTCGATCAACCCCGGCTCGCCGCCCGAGCTCGTCCGTCCCCTGCTGGAGTGGGTGGATCTGGTGCTCGTGATGACCGTGAACCCCGGCTGGGGCGGCCAGAAGTTCGTCCCCACGGCCCTGGACTCGGTCCGCGCGATCCGATCCTGGGCGCCGGAGCTGGACATCGAGGTGGACGGCGGCATCGACCCGACCACCCTGCCGCTGGTGCGCGAGGCGGGCGCGAACGTGTTCGTCGCGGGCAGCTTCCTGGTTCGGTCGCCGTCGCTCGCGGAGGGCATCCGCCGGTTGAGGCAGGCATGCGGCTGAGGGTTTGGACGACGGCTCTGTTCGTGTTCGGGGTGCTGGCCGCCCTCGGATGGCCGTGGATCCTCGGCCCGCAGCCGAGGGACGACGCGCCGCGCAAGGACCGCGCCCGCTATGCCGCCCGCTTCGCCACGTACGTCAGCGGGCTGATCGTGGTGTTCGGCACATCGGGCATCCTCGCCCTCGTGCTCGTGCGGCAGGAGCGCGCCCGCTACCGCCGCGAGTCGATGGAGAACCTCCGCGAGTTCCTCGAGGGCACGCTGCGCGACCATGGGCGACAGGACCATCGGGGCGATGACCGATAGCCGAGCCATGGCCCGTGCGATCCTCCTCTCGAGGCGGGGCTTTCCAGCCCCGAACCCGCACGTGGGCTGCGTGATCGTGCGGGACGGCGAGATCGTCGGCGAGGGCTGGCACCGCTTCGCCGGGGGGCCGCACGCCGAGGCGGAGGCGCTCGCCGCAGCCGGCGAGAGGGCGCGCGGGGCGACCGCCTACGTCACCCTGGAGCCGTGCAACCACCACGGAAGGACCCCGCCCTGCTCGCAGGCGCTGATCCGCGCGGGCGTGGCGAGGGTGGTGGTCGCCTGCAGGGATCCCAACCCAGTGGCCGCGGGAGGCTTGGAGGCGCTGCGCTCGGCGGGGGTGACCGTGGAAACCGGTCTGATGGCAGACGAGGCCGCGGAGGCCAACTGGCGCTTCCTGACGGCGATGCGCCTGGGCCGCCCCGTCGTGGTGGCCAAGGCGGCGATGTCCGCCGACGGTCGCATCGCCCTGCCCAGCGGAGAGAGCCGGTGGATCACGGGTCCGGCGGCGCGCCGTGCCGGGCACCGTCTGAGGGCGGAGATGGGCTCGGTGCTGGTGGGAAGGGTCACCGCCGAGCGGGACGATCCTCTGCTGACGGCGCGGATTCCCGGAGTGCGGAACCAGCCGCTGCGGATCGTGCTCGACCCCGCGGGCCGCCTTCCGAGCGGGCTCCGCGTGTTCGACGGCTCCGCCCCCACGGTGCGCGTCACCGAAGGCCCGGTCGCCGGCAGCTTGGCGGTGGGCCGGGACCCGCGGGGCGGGCTGAACCTGCGCGCTCTGATGGCGGAGCTCTTTCGGCGAGGCGTCACGGGCGTGTTGGTGGAGGGCGGCGGCAGGACGATCGCCTCGTTTCTGCGGGCAGGCCTCGTGGACCGGCTGGAGCTGTTCGTCGCGCCCGCGCTGCTGCTGGACGGTCTTCCCGCGGTGCTCGGCGAGGCCCCCGGCTCGCTGGAGTCCGCACCGAGGGGCCGGTGGGTCTCGGTCCGGCGGGCGGGTCCGGACCTGCGCCTGACTCTGGACCTGGAGGGAATGGGCGAAACCGACCCGTGCCCGGAGCGTTGAAACGATGGGAGCGGCCGCAACGGCCGCCCATAGGGAGATCGCCATGACGAGATTCGCCATCGCATCGCTAGCAGCGTTCCTCGCGGTCGCGCCGGCGGTCCGCGCCGAAACCATCCGCATCCCGGCGGGAACGGTGCTCAAGGTCGTGTTCGAGCAGTCGCTCGGGCTCGAGCGCAACCGGGAGGGCGATCCGTTCCGCGCCCGCGTGAAGGACGACCGCGACTTGGAGGGAGCCGTGCTGGAAGGCCGGGTGGTGCGCGTGGTTCCCAACGAGGGCCGGCGCAAGGGGTTCCTCGAGCTGGAGTTCAACCGCCTGACCGTGCCCGGCGGGCCGACGACGCGCATCCAGGCGCTGCCGGTGCGCTGGAACGAGAAGGATCTGCGGCGGCAGCCGGACGGCCGCTTCGCCTCGAAGACGCCGATCTCCCGCGACCGATACGTGGCCGGCGGAATGCTCGGCGGCCTGGTGCTGGGCGCCCTGTTGGACAAGCCGTTCGAGGGCGCGTTCCTCGGCTCGCTCGCCGGCATCCTCCTGGCCGAGACCGACGACAACAAGTCGGGCGAGCTCGTGGTGCGCAAGGGCGAGACCTACGGCGCGTACTTCGAGAAGCGCGCCGTGATCGACCTCGGTGACCCGCGGGACCCCGACCGCCGCGTGGCTGAGGATCAGTGGGCCGACCGCGACCGGTCCGTCGCGGAGGGCGGAGACCGCGACCTGGGCCGAGCCGGCGACGAACCGAAGAGGGTCGCCATCCTGCTGGACGGCCGGGAGCTCCGCTACGAGGAGGACCTGGCGCCCTACGAGCGCGACGGAGTCGTATTGGTGCCGCTGGACGCCACCGCCCGCCAGCTCGGTCTGACCGTCGACCGGATCCAGAGAACCGACGGTCGGGACCTTTTCCTCATCGAGGGCGACCATGGCCTGATGCGACTGAACCTGGGCTCGGACACCTACCGCGTGAACGGCGAGACGCGTCCCCTCCGCAGGAACCCCGAGATCCGTCGGGGCGTCGTATA
>DPBN01000023.1 GCA_003516955.1 Armatimonadota bacterium
TGCCGCCGGATCGGCTCAGGGTTCGGAGAGTTGCAACGATCCGTCGGCGGAGACTTTCACCCAGCCCTCGCTCTGGGCCCGCCCGATGACGCTCTCCGCCTTGTGCAGCGCCTCGCGGCCGACCCGCTGGAAGCCGAGCAGCCGCCACACCTCCCGGGCCGCCGCGTCCGCCCGCACCGATCCCACCGATCGCAGAAGCTGGTACAGGGCGCTCGCCAGCTCCACCCGGGTCACGTGCTTGGCCTGCTTGAGAACGGGGTCGCAGGCGCTCCAGTCCCTCGCCACCGACCTCGGGTCGGCGTTCGGCAGGAGGTACGCGTCGTCAACCTGGACCACCACACCGCGCATCAAGGCCGCCTGCACGATCGCATCGATGTCGCGCTGGACATAGGTCCCCGAGCGGCGGTATCCCAGCCAGTCTCTCAGGCGGAGCTGCAGCAGCTCGTGGCAGATCGGCCCCTCTTGCTCCACGATGGCGGGCACGGGGTCCGCCCCATCGTACTCGGCGATGCGGTAGGGCGGCAGCGACGCCGCCGGAGTCTCGTCGGCGGGCAAGACCGCAACCGTCGGCAGGTCCGCGGGCGGCGGATCGGCGACCCCGGTCGCGTCGTCCGGAGGATCCGCGTCGGGCGAGGGCCCCGTCAGCGGTTGGGCCTCTGCCAAGGCGGCCCGAAGCGCCTCCAGCAGCCTCCGCTCCTCCTCGTCTCGGCGGGTCCACCATTCGTGCGACCACACGCGGTGCAGCCGCCATCCACGGCTCTCCAGGACCCGCTGGCGGAGCTTGTCGCGGTCGCGCGCGGTGCGGGCACTGTGGTAGGACGGGCCGTCGCACTGGATCCCCAGGGCGTACCGACCGGGATGCTCGGGGTCGCGCACGGCCACGTCCACCCGGCACGAGCCCTCGCCCACGTGCAGGTCAGCCTCGAAGCCGTTGGCCTGGAGGAACCGCACCAGCTCCTCCTCGAGCGGCGAGTCGGTGGTTCCGCCCACCGGCTGTTCGATCGTGAACCGCCCGGTCTCCGCGTACGCGAGGTACTCGCGGAAGAACAGCAGGCCCTTGCGGTCCGACTCGGGACCCACCCGGATGTCCGAGGCCGTCATGGAGCTGAACACCTCGCACCGCACCCGCGCACGGGAGAACAGCACGTTCAGCCGCCGCTCTCCGCCCTCCTGCAGGATCGGGCCGAAGCGCTGCGCCACCGTGCCGCTCTCGTCCGGGCCGTAGGTGACGCTGATCATCACCACGTCGCGCTCGTCGCCCTGCACGTTCTCCAGGTTCTTCACGCTGAGCGGCTCCTTCGGGTGCAGCTTGTCGTAGGCTTCGAACAGGTCCGGCTCGAGCAGGCGCATCCGCTGCAGCCCCTCGTCGATCAGGTTGCTCTGCTGGACGTTCATCGCCACCACGAGCAGGCTCAGCTCCAGCGATCGGACCAGGTGCTCCCGAACCGCGCGGAGCACCTCCTCGGCCTCCTTGGGGTTCACGCGCTGCCGTGCGCCCGGGTGGTATCGGCCCGCCACGGGGTGGAACACGATGCCCACCCGGTGTCCGTCGCAGTCCCGCGAGGGCGACGGGAACACGACGAGCCTCCCGCGGTAGATGTGCCGGTTCGAGGGCTCGATCAGCGACGGGTGGACGCTGCGGTAGTGCCACCTCAGGTCCGGGCGGCGGACGGGGTCGTTCGCGCGGGCGGACATCAGATCGAGGATGCTCTCCAGTCCCATGGCCTGCAGCCCTTCCAGCACGTCCTCGTCCTCCTCGTCGGCCTCCTGGTCGGCCCAGACGCGGTCGAAGAAGCTGGTGGGCGGCATCTGGCGGGTGTCCCCAACGACCACCAGCTGTCGTCCGCGCACGATCGAGCAGAGAGCCTCCTCGGGCCGGATCTGCGACGCCTCGTCGAAAACCACCAGGTCGAACTCCGGCATCTCGGGCGGCAGGTGGATGGCCACGGTGAGCGGGCTCATCAGGAACACCGGCTTGATCCTCTGGATGTCCGCACCGGCCATGGCCATCGCCCTCCGGATGGACATGTGCCGGATCTTCTTCAAGGTCTCCATCCGGATCTTGGCCAGGGGGGAGCCTGGCACCGCGTGCCGGGGCACGTTGTCCGAGTGGCGCTTGCGAACCACGTGCGCGTTGTACTGCAGCTTCTGGTCGTCGAGGCGGCGGAACTCTTCGATCGTCTTCTCGTGGGCCGAGCGGTCGAAGTTCCGCAACGCCGGCCGACGGCTCCACGCCTCCTCCAGGACGCCCGTGTAGTAGGTCCGCAGGAAGGCGTGGGCCAGGCGCTCGCTGGCGAGCGGCCACTCGTCGGCGGCCCTCAGAATCTTGAGGCCGGCCTCGCGCACCGCTTGGCGCGCCTTGTTCCGTCGGATCTCCTCATCCAGCTCGTCCAAGTGGTCGCGCCAGGCGTGGAGCTTCGCGTCCAGCTTGGCCCAGGGAGTTTCCGCCCAAGCGAGGGCCGAGAAGCGCAACAGCCGGCAAGCCCCCTCGAACGCCTGCCGGGCATCCTCGGCAGCCTTCTGCGCCCGGCGGGCCGCCTCGACGCCCTTCTTCAGGTCGCCGCCGGTGAGGAAAGCCAGCAGGCCGCGGGGCAGCTTGCCTCCCTCGACTTCCGACCGAAGCTCCAGGGCCCAGCGGAGCAGCAGCTCCAGCGTGTCGGGGTCGGTCTGGTGGCCCTTCCACTGCACGCCGAACAGCGGCGCCAGCGTTTCGGCCAGGGAACGGAGGGTCCGCCGGAGCTCCTGGCCGCGGAGGACCGCCTTGGCCCGTCCGGCCATCTCGTCGGCGGAGGGGCGCTGCAGGCCCGACAGCCTCTGGCGGAAGTTCCGCACGGCCTCCCGGTAGTCCCGGTAGAACCACCGGAACAGCGCGTCGCGCCGCAGGATCAGGGGCTGGACCCAAGAGGACCAGTCCTCATCCAGCGGGTCCCGCTCGAAGACCGAGCCCAACGACCGGACGATCCCGTGGTGCTCGCGGAGCGTCGCGATGGCCTCTCGGATGGCGGCCTCCGCCGTGCGCCAAGCCTCCTGGGTCAGGTCCAGCCCCTCGTGCGGGGGAGCCTCGTCGGCCCGTTGGGCGCAGGCCGCCAGCACGGAGACCTCCGACGGCTTGCCGGGCTCCGGCACGTGCAGGATGGCCGCCGCCTTGCGGGCTTGGTCCCAGGCGGCCGCGAGCGTCGAGCAGGCGGCCTCCACGGCCTGGCGGATCTGAAGGCGCAGGGTGGGGTTGATCGAGTCCAGGCCGCAACGGTAGAACGGCGCCTCGCAGGCCGGACCGTCGCTGGGCAGAGCGGCCTGCAGATCCTCGACCAAGGGAAGAAGCGCCTGGATGCGGTGCTCCTCGAAGCTCGCGAGGTCCTCGAAACGGATCTTCGCCTGGAGGTCGTGCTCGTCGGGCGGGGGGAGGGCGGAGAGCCGGCCCATCGCCACGTAGGGACTGACGCCGAACGGCGGCACGGGCTCGTTGACGGCGGCACTCAGCTCGTTCAGCCGACGTCGAGCCTCCTCGATCCTTTGGAGGAGCGGGCTCTGCCCCTCCATTTGGACCTTGGTCCTCATCGTCTTGTCCAGCTCCTCGTAGAACCCCCGGCGGCTGGCGGTCTTCGCGTGCAGGTCCAGGCACATGTCCGCCAGGCCTTTCTCGGCCAGCCGGCGGTACACCACGTCGACCGCGGCGCGCTTGGCGGCCACGAACAGCACGGTCCGACCGTTGGCTACGGCCTCCGCAATCAGGTTGGCGATGGTTTGGGACTTGCCGGTGCCCGGGGGTCCCTCGACCAGGATCGAGTGCCCCTCCTTGACGCGCTCGAGCACCAGCAGCTGGCAGGCGTCGGCGTCGAACACCTCGAAGCTGTCTTGCGGCGGGCGGACGCGATCGAGGTCGGATTCGTCGCTCAGCTTCGATTCGGCGGGAGGGAAACCCCCGCCCAGCAGGGCCACCGCCAGCTCGTGCTGCCACGGCTTT
>DPBN01000233.1 GCA_003516955.1 Armatimonadota bacterium
GGGCGTGGTGTCGTTCTCGCTGCGCGGAGCGCACCCGCACGACATCGGCACGATCCTCGACACGCAGGGGGTTGCCATCCGGGCCGGCCACCACTGCGCCCAACCGCTGATGGCCCGGCTCGGCGTTCCCGCCACGGCGCGGGCGTCGTTCGGACTGTACAACACCCCAGCGGAGGTCCAGGCCCTTGCCCGAGGCCTCGAAGAGGTGAGGAGGGTGCTCGGGCTGTGAGCGACCTGAGAGAGCTGTACCAAGAGGTCATCCTGGACCACAACCACCGCCCCCGCAACCAGGGGGAGCTGCCGGACGCCAACGCCGTGGCCGAAGGCCACAACCCCCTCTGCGGCGACCAGCTGACGCTGTACCTGAAGGTCGAGGACGGCAAGATCGCCGACATCCGCTTCCAAGGCTGCGGGTGCGCGATCTCGACGGCCTCGGCGAGCCTCATGACGGAGGCCGTCAAGGGCAAGAGCGTGGAGGAGGTGCGGGAGATCTTCCAGAGGTTCCACGCCTTGGTCACCGGAGAGGCCGAGGGCCAGGAGTTCTTCGACGAGTTCGATTCGCTGATGGCGCTGGCCGGCGTCAAGGAGTTTCCGGTTCGCGTGAAGTGCGCGACGCTGGCCTGGCACACGCTCCAGCAGGCGCTGGAAGGAGGGGGAGTTGCCTCGACCGAGTGATCCGTCCGAAACAGGGGGCGCACCGCTGAACCCGATCGAGCGCTCGATGCTTCAGAACGAGGTGGTCGAGGCCCTCCGAACGGTCTACGACCCGGAGATTCCCGTCAACATCTACGACCTCGGTCTCGTATACGAAGTCGAGGTTGCCGAGAACGGGGACGTCCGGGTCGTTATGACCCTGACCTCGCCGCACTGCCCGGTGGCGGAGTCGCTGCCGGCGGATGTGGAGATGGTGGTCCGCTCCGTGAAGGGTGTCGGCGACGTGAAGGTGGAGCTCACTTGGGACCCGCCGTTCACGATCGACCGCATTCCCGAGGAGATCCGCCAGTATCTCGGCCTCTATTGAGCCGAACGATGAAATTCAGCGCGCAGGAAGAGTACGGGTTGCGTTGCCTCTTGGAGGTGGCGCGTTTGCGGGAGGGCCAGTCGCTCACCATCCCCGAGATCGGCAGGCTGCAGGGGCTGTCCCCGGCGAACGTCGCGAAGCTGATGGCGATCCTCCGCAAGGCGGGGTTCGTCGAGGCCACCCGCGGTCAGAACGGCGGATACAGCCTGGCACGGCCCGCCGACCAGATCGTGGTGGGCGAGGTTCTGGCAGCCCTGGGAGGCCGTTTGTACGAGGAGGGCTACTGCGAGCGTTTCGTGCGGTCTGGAACCGACTGCTCCTGCACCGTCAGCTGCGCCCTTCGCGCCCTGTGGAGCCGCGTCCAGCAGGCCGTGGATGGGGTGGTGAACCGGGTCACGGTCGCCGACATCCTCAGCGCGGACGATCGTCCTCTGATCCGTCTGCAGCCGCGGCCCTCCGCCGCGCGGGAGGACGCCCGTGTCGGCTGAGTTTCCCGTCCGCTTGACTCCCGAGGCCGTGGAGCGCCTCTCCAGGCTCCTGGCCAAGGACGGTCGAGAGGGGGTCTTCGTCCGCCTGGGAGTGAAGGGAGGCGGCTGCTCCGGCATGGAGTACGTGCTGCGTCTGGACACCCGGCCTCTGGAAGGCGACCTGACCGACGAGCAGTCGGGCATCCCGCTCCGCTGCGACCCGAAGTCCGCCCGCTACCTGCGCGGCTCGGAGCTGCGATACACGGGCAACCTGATCGGCGGAGGGTTCCGGTTCGAGAACCCGAACGCCTCCCGCCGCTGCGGCTGCGGGACCAGCTTCGCGCCCAAGCGCCAGTCCGAGGCCTGACCGCTCAGCCTAGCGAGACGGTGTCGAACATCGTCCGCGCGCGGGGAAGGAGCTCCTGGAAGTCGCCCTCGTCGTCGGCGTCCAGGATCATCCTCCAGATGCCGGATTCGGTGCGGCTGCCACGCACGAACACGAACGCAGCGCGGTCGGGCGCGCGCAGCTCGACTCGCCAGCCTCCGGTCTCCTCTCCGGTGCGCTCGGCCGACACGGTCGTTCCCTCGAAGTTCACGAAGCGGAACGACTCGAACCTGCCCTGCAGCTCCGGCCACAGCCGGTCGGCGAAGTACGCCTCCAGCCGCTTCTTGACCACGGCGTGGGGCAAGGGCGGCGCGGTGAGCCTCAGCGACACGTTGGGGTTGGCGGGGATCGAGGCGACCAGGCGCGAGAGCGGGATCGGTTCGCCCGGCTCGCATCCGTTCGGGTCCGGCACGCCGGCGTGCAGCAGCCACGCCTCCGAGACCTCCGGCTCCGACTCCGCGAGGGCGGCTGAGAGCGCGGCCTGCAGCCCGTCGCGGCAGGTGCTGGTCTCGAAGATGGTGCCGCCGTTCGCCCCTTCGACGCCCACCGGCACGTCGTAACCCTCGCTCCGCAGCTGGTGCATGCGGGTGACCACGTTGATCTCGCCCGTTTCCACGTAGACCACCTCGGCGCCGAAGCTGCGGCCCACCCTCTCGCTCGCCAGCGACGTGGAGTCGGACATCACGACGGCCAGCGGCTTGCCGGACTTGCGGCGCAGCATCCTTCGGGTCAGCGCGAGCGCGATGTTGAAGGTCGCGACCTTCTGCGGCGGGATGATGGCCTCTTCGGTGTGCCCCGGCAGCACCAGGTTGCCCCGGTCGGCGTCGTAGTCGAAGGCGACCCCGAAGTGCGCGCGCTCGCGGGCCGTCGCGCGGGCCACGCGCAGCAGCATGTGCCGCCCGCTGGCAGGGTCGATGCCGTCCGTGTCGATCGCGTGCTCCGGATAGCCGACCTCGGCGTTGATCTCGATCACCTTCACGCCGAAATGCTCCAGCACGCGGGCGTCGATGCCGCACCCGGCCCCGCCGTTGGGGTCCAGCAGAGC
>DPBN01000031.1 GCA_003516955.1 Armatimonadota bacterium
GCCAGCGTTCGTCCTGAGCCATGATCAAACTCTCCGAAGAAACTGTTTCCAGTCCCGTTCAGAGGGATCTGTGTTCTCGGTTGAACTCGAGACGCCCCACCGGGCCAAAGGCCCGCAGGGTAACGTCCCGCACATTGTCGGACCGCCGCCTTGGCGACGACCGACCGAACTCGGCGCATTCCTTTCCCTCTTGAGCTTTCAAGGAGCTGCCTGCCCGGTGCGGGCAAGCGAGAGATATTATAGGCAGGCCCAGACGGGGATGTCAAGGGCCCCGGGGCCTTTTTTCAAAAATCGTCCCCGCGGACTCCGGACCAGTCGAAGATCAGGCCCATCACCCGGTCCCGCTCGTCCACCGCCAGCCGGTACGCGGCCTGGGGCTCCCTCGGGTCCAGGGTCCGGGTGGTCATGCCGTCCATCCGGATTCGGCCGTCTTGGACCATCCGGAAGAAGACCCTGTGGATGTCCGGCCACGTCCGGTCCGGGAAGCGCGTCATGAAGTGCGCGCCGACCACCGTCAGGCTGCGCGTCAGCAGGTCGGGAGTCAGGTGCTGGTCGTCCGGGTTGCCCGGGTCGCCCATCAGCAGCACCTTCCCGCCCGTTCGCGGCATCGCAAGGATGGGGCCGAACACGGTGGCCGAGCCCGTCGCGTCGATCGCCACGTCCGGCCGGGGATCGCTGGCGCCTTGGGGTGGCGCCGGGTCGGTTGCCGCGCCCTTGGGCGCCTGCGCCGCCGTTCCCGCCGAGAACACCCGCTCCATCTCCGCGACGGCGTCGGCTGCGGAGACCCTCAGCAGGTGCGTCGCGCCCGCGCGCCGAGCGAGCTCCAGCCTCTCCTCGCTGAGGTCCACGACGGCAACCTCCCAGGCGCCGCTGGCGAGCACCCACCGCAGAACCATCTGCCCGACAGGGCCGGCTCCCACCAGCGCCACCCGATCCGACAGGCCGATCCCAGCCTTGCGCACGCCGTTGAACGTGATCTGCGCCAGAGCGAACCAGGCGGCCAGATCGGCCGGGACCGCCGGCTCGACCGGGGTGGCGTCCCCCCAGCTGCACACGACGTGGCTGGCGTGCGGCTTCGAGGTCGCCACGAGGGCCCCGGGGGCATGCGTCGCGGGGCAGCCAGGCCCGGCCTCCTCCACGCGGCCGACGAGCGAGTAACCCGGATAGAACGGGTACTGCACCCAGCGGTCGAAGTGCGTGCCCGGAGCGAAACGCCGCAGAAAGCAGGTGGACTCGGTGCCGATGCTGATCAGGCTGACCTCGGTGCGGATGCGCACCTCGCCGGGTCCGACCGGCGGCACGTCGAAGCTCTCCAGCCCGGCCTGTTCCTTGCCTGTGAAGACGATCCGAAGCCCCTTCATCGGGCGCATGCTACCTCAGCGGACCCGGGCATTCAGCGGGGCGGAGACCAGCGCCACCAGTCCCTGCGCCAGGCCCAACCCAGGCCGGCCGCGGTCAGGCTGGCCAGGGCCGCGCACGCCCTCTCCACGATCTGCGCCGGGTCTCCGGGAGACAGCGCCCAGGCCCCCGCCGCGGCGAATCCCATCCAGCCTCCGGCGCAAACCCAACCGCCCCAGACCCGCGCCAGGTCCCGGCGCCTGAGCCAGGACTCCAGCCGGTGCGACACGTCGCCTCCGCAGTCCGGGCAGAACGCGCCGCCGGCCACCCGGTGCGCGCAGGCCCGCGGCCCGATCCAACGCTCGTCTGCCGTCCGCAGGTCCGCCCCGCACAGCGGGCAGAACGCGAACGAATCGTCCATGGCCACCCGGCAGTTCGGGCAGGGATCCATCGCGGCGCCTCAGGTGGCCAAGGGCAGCGGCACGCGCTTCGGCTCGGGGCGGACGATCTCGTGGTAGAGGGAGTCCCGCTCGACGGGCACGCGCCCCGCGCTGCGGATCATCGCGACCATGTTCTCGTAGGTGAGCCGCTGGCTCCGGTTGCCGAAGTCTCCCTCGGCGTAGGTGATCTCGTACTCCTGGACCAGCCCGTCGGCGTCGTCGGCCCCGTACCACAGAGCGGCCTGGGTGACGGGCACCGTGTTCATGATCCAGAAGCTCTTGATGTGGTCGAAGTTGTCCAGCATCAGCCGGCTGAGGGCGATGGCGCGCAGGTCGTCGTCGGCGGTCGGCGGATCGATCTGCTCCAGCTCGGTGCCTTCCGGGTGGAAGGAGAGCGGGGTCATCGTGAGGAAGTGCCCCGTCTCGTCCTGCAGCTCGCGCAGCTGAATGAGGTGGTCCACCCGCTCCTCGGGCGTCTCGATGTGCCCATAGAGCATCGTGGCGTACTGCCGCAGCCCCAGCTTGGCCGCGGCCCGCGCAACCTCCTTCCACTCCTCGCCGTTCAGCTTCCGTCCGAACAGCTCCCGGTGGACGCGGTCCGAGAGAATCTCGATGCCGCCGCCCGGCAGCGAGTCCAAGCCGGCCTCGATCAGGTCCCGCAAGGCTCCCTCCACGGTGGTCTTGCCCACGCGGGCGATCTCCACGATCTCCACGGCGGTGAAGGCCTTGACGTGCACGCCGGGGCGCACCTCCTTCACCGTCCGGATCAGGTCCATGTAGTAGGAATACGGCAGTCGGGGGTTGATGCCGCCCACCATGTGGACCTCGGTGATCGGCGTGTGGATGTAGCGCATCAGCCGCTCGCGAACCTGCTCGAGGCTCATCTCGTACGGCTCCGGCCCGCCCTTCTTGGCGTAGAAGCTACAGAACTTGCAGAACTTGTTGCAGATGTTCGTGTAGTTGATGTGCTGGTTGCGCACGTAGAAGGTGCGGTCGCCGTGCCTGCGCTCCCGCTCCAGGTTCGCCAGCCATCCCACGCCGGTCAGGTTCTTAGTGGTGGCCAGGGTCATGCCGTCTTCGAAGCCGAGCCTCTCGCCCCGCGTGAGCTTCTCGTAGATCGGCATCAGTTCGTCGCCGAGGATGCGTTCCGGTGCCATCGCCATGGTTCTCTTGCGGCTCCAAGGTTACCTACGAGGGCGGGCGGCGTCTGGGTAGCGCGGAGTCAACCGGAGAACGGGGCGATGGGTAGACTCGGGGCGCCATGAGCTCCGCCAAGATCATCGGTTCGCCGTTGCCGAACATCCCGTGGGAGGATCGGCCGGAAGGGTGCAGCGACGTCGTATGGCGCTACAGCGGGAACCCGATCATCCCGCGCAACGCCACCCCGACCAGCAACAGCGTGTTCAACAGCGCCGCGGTGCCGTACCAGGGCAAGTTCGCCGGAGTGTTCCGCGCCGACACCCGCACCCGGCACATGCAGCTGAACGCGGGCTTCTCCGACGACGGGTACCACTGGCGCATCAACCCGGATCCGATCCAGTGGATCCTGGACGACCCCGAGCTGGAGTACCCGCACTACCTGTACGACCCCCGCGTTTGCTGGATCGAGGACCGCTACTGGGTCACCTGGTGCAACGGGTTCCACGGCCCGACGATCGGCATCGGCTACACGCGCGACTTCCAGGAGTTCCACTTCTTGGAGAACGCCTATGTGCCGTTCAACCGCAACGGCGTGCTGTTCCCGAGGAAGATCAACGGCCGGTACATGATGCTGAACCGCCCGAGCGACAACGGTCACACGCCGTTCGGCGAGATCTTCCTGAGCCAGAGCGAGGACATGATCCACTGGGGCCGGCACCGCTGGGTGATGCGGCCGCAGCAGGCTTGGGAGTCCACCAAGATCGGCCCCGGCCCGGTGCCCATCGAAACCACCGAGGGCTGGCTGATGTTCCACCACGGCGTCCTGACCAGCTGCAACGGCTTCGTGTACGCCTGGGGCGCCACGCTGCTCGACCTGGAGAAGCCTTGGAAGGTGATCGCCCGAGGGGCGCCCTATCTGATCGCGCCGTGGATGCCCTACGAGCAGGTCGGCGACGTGCCGAACGTGACGTTCCCGTGCGCGGCGCTGGCCGACGCGGACACAGGCCGCATCACCGTGTATTACGGTTGCGCCGACACGGTCACGGGCTTGGCGTTCTGCAAG
>DPBN01000359.1 GCA_003516955.1 Armatimonadota bacterium
GCGCGCTTGATCGTGCGCGAGCTGCGGCGCGAGGGCTTCTATGTGGAGTACCTCCAGACGACGCGGCCCGAGGAGATCCGCAGCGCCCTCCAACTCGGCGAGTGGGACCTCGTCACCTCCGACCACCAGATGCCCGGCTTCGACGCGCCGTCGGCGCTTCGGCTGGTGAGGGAGGTCCGGCCCGACATCCCGCTCATCATCCTGTCTGGCCAGATCGAGCTGCAGACCGCCGTGGACCTGATGAAGCAGGGCGCGGACGACTACGTCCAAAAGGACCAGCTCGCCATGCTCGGTCCGAGCGTCCGCGCGGCGTTGGAGCACGCCCAGAGGAGGCGGGAGCTGGAGCAGGCGGCCGCGATCCTCCGCGCGAACGAGAGGAGATTCCGGAGCTACTTCGAGCTGCCCTTGATCGGGCTGGCAACGACGGATCTCGACGGCACGATCGTCGACGCCAACGACAAGCTTGCGGACCTGGCCGGGGTTCCACGTTCCACCCTGATCCGCCAGCCGTGGATGGGGCTGTTCCAACCGAGCGACGCCGCGCTCCTCCAGTCCCTCACGCGGGAGTGCCTGCAGCGAGAGCGGGACGGCTTCGTGGCACCGGCCGCAATCGTCCGTCGCGAGGGCCAGCGGGTAAGGACGCTGGTCTCCGCCCGACCGATCCAAGCTCGGGCCGACGAGCCGATCACCGGGTTCCTTTGGGCCGTCGTGGACGCTTCGGCCGAGTCGGAGGCGCTGAGGCGGCTGACCGACACCAGCTCGGTGCTGGCGATGCTGTCGGAGATCGGAGCCTTCGCGATCGCCGTCGAGGACCCCCTCACGGGCGAGCGGCTCTACGAGCACACCCCGCATGGACTCGAGGTCTGCGCCATCGGACCGCAGGGCTTCCCCGAGGAGCGGGTGCACGCCGATCACGTCGGACGCTACCGTGCGGAGTTCGCGCAGGAGGGATCGGAGAGAGCCAGCATCGTGTTTCCCGCTCTTGCGCCAGACGGATCGTGGGCTCCGGTCGTCCTCACTCGCACCCTCTATCGGTCGTCCGAGCGGTCCCAGCCGCTGCTCGTCACCCTGTGCCATCGGGCGGATGCGCAGCACGGCGCGCTGTTCTCGGTGGACGCCGTCCCTCTTCCCGCAGCCTTGGTCGATGCGGGTGGCCGGGTGCTTTTCGCCAACTCGCTCGCCAACGATTGGGAGCGGGGCAACGTGACTCCGGAGCCGAGATCGCTCTCCGGCTGGCCTGCCGAGGCCCGTTTGGTCCGGACGGACGGTCGCGAGACGCCGGTTCGGTTGAACAAGCTGTCTTCCGCCGCCGGCGAGGGTCGGCTCTTCCTGGCCGTGGCCGTCTAGCGGCTCCCGGGGATCGGGCGGAACTCCATCGCAGCCGAGTTGATGCAGTACCGCTTGCCGGTCGGCGGTGGGCCATCGTCGAACACGTGGCCGAGGTGCCCCTTGCAGCGGCTGCACACGACTTCGGTGCGGATCATCCCGTAGGAGCGGTCCTCCCGGTACTCGATCGCGCCCGGCTCGGCGGCCTCATAGAAGCTCGGCCAGCCGCAGCCGCTGTCGAACTTCGTCGTCGAGCGGAACAACAGCTGCCCGCAGCCGGCGCAGTGGTAGTCGCCCTTCCCCTTGAAGTCCCAATACTTGCCCGAGTAGGGGCGCTCCGTGGCCTTCTCCCGAAGGACCGCGTATTGCTCGGGGGTGAGCTTGGCCCGCCAGTTCTCTTCCGTCATCGCTCGAGGCTCCTCGGGAGCTTGCCGGATCGGCCTGCCGCCCAGCGCCCCGGAGGACGCCAGCGAGGCCAAGACCGAGGCCGATATCAGCCAAGTCCACATCATCCTACAGTTGCATACCGCTTGCCGGGGATGGGAGTGCCGCGCTCTGGGCCCATCGGCCAGGGGACGGCCTTCGAATCCATGGGGTATCCTGCCATCCGATATGTTTCCTTTTCTGCTGAGCGCGCTCCACAGCGATCCGAACGAGATTCCTCTCCTCGACCTGGACCGAGACGCGCACCGCCAGATCGTGGTGGACCGGCAACCGGGCCAATACCTGGGACACGTCTCCACGGTGCTGCTGGAGGACGGTCGGACCATCCTGGCCGCCTACCCGATGGGCCACGGGCGCGGCCCGATCGTCCTCAAAAGGAGCCGCGACGGAGGCAAGACCTGGTCCTTCCGGCTCCCCGTTCCCGAGAACTGGAAGACCTCGCTGGAAACGCCCACCATCCACCGGACGATCGACCCGACGACCGGACGCAAGCGGCTCATCCTCTGGTCCGGCCTGTACCCCGCGCGGCTGGCCCACAGCGAAGACGACGGTCGAACCTGGACGCCGCTCGCACCCGTCGGGGACTGGGGCGGCATCGTCGTGATGGGCTCCGTGGAGCGTCTGAAGGACGGACGGTACGCGGCGTGGTTCCACGACGACGGCCGGTTCTTCCGCAACGAGGGCCGCGCCACCGGGGTCTTCACGCTTTACCAGACGGAATCGGCCGACGGGGGCCTGACTTGGACCGAACCCCGCGCCATCTGGTCCGGATCGGACATCCACCTGTGCGAGCCCGGCGCGGTGCGCTCGCCTGACGGCAGGCAGATCGCGCTCCTTCTGCGCGAGAACTCCCGGCGCCAGAACAGCCACGTGATGTTCAGCGACGACGAGGCCAAGACATGGTCCGAGCCGAGGCAGCTGCCCAAAACCCTGACCGGCGACCGGCACACGGCCCGCTACGCGAAGGACGGCCGCCTCGTCGTCACCTTCCGCGACATGGCCGAGGGCCCGACCAAGGGCGACTGGATGCTGTGGGTCGGACGCTACGGCGACCTTGCGCAAGGAAGGCCCGGCCAGTACCGCGTGCGCCTGAAGGACAACCGCAACAGCTGGGATTGCGGCTACCCGGGCCTCGAGGTGCTGCCAGACGGCACCCTCGTGGCGGTGACGTACGGGCACTGGGACGATGGCGAAGAGCCGTACATCCTGTGCCTCCGCCTGCGCCTCGAGGAGACCGACAGGATGCTGAGACCCGCCGGCCGCTAGCGCCGGACCAGCTCGTAGTAGAACGTCGGCGAGTCCTCGGAAATCCGCACCTCGAACTCCAGGCGGCCACCCGTGACGCGCACGGGCACCTTGGCCTGCCGACGGCCCGCCATATCCAAGCGGTAGACCTCGAGCTTCTGCGGCTCACGAACCGCCAGCCGAACGAGGGCCGAGCCCCTGCGGGCCAAGTGAGGAACCCTGCCCCACGCCTCGAGAACCAGCCTGTCGGCGGCCCGGTAGCGCATCTCGGTGTTCTGCACGTCCGTGGCATAGACCAGCAGCGCACGGTCCGTCTCGGCCAGAGGCTTGCCGGTCAGCGACGAGGCCCACAGGGCTGCGAACGCCTCCCGCAGCTCCGCCTCCAGAGGCCCGGCCGACAGCCGGTTGCCCTGCGGGCCAACCACCCCGCACGTCTGGGGCGACGCGACGGTCAGGGTGCCCTTGGCCCGATCGACCGACACGGGTGCCGGCGTTCCGCTGGGCGGCACGTCGCCCTCCAGGCCGGAGTCCGCCGAGGTGGAGTATCGCCGGGTAAACACCTGCTCCACGACAGGCGAAGCATAGACCCAGTGCGCGTGCTCGACTGGGTTTAGCCGGACCACCGCCTCCGCCGGCGCAGGCGGAAGGTGCCTCTTCAGGAACAGCGCCACCAAAGCCCTCTCGCTCGCCTGTTGCAGCGGGTCGGCCTGCACGTCGAAGTAGTTGATCGGCTGGGGCCTGCGCACGTTCTCGGCGTTGTGCGACCACGCGAAGCGCCAGACGCCGTCCCAAGCCTGCCGGGCTGCGATCGCCCCGCCGAGCAGGCCCCCCTCGATCCGATGGGCGTTCGGCGCCGTGAAGTTCAGCTCCGTGCAGACGAACGGCTTGCCGGCGTACCGGCTGAGGCCCATGGTCCGCAGTCCCCCGCCCTCCTCCGGGATCGCGCTTCGGCCGACCTGCCAGCCCTGCGAGGGCAGACCCCAGCTGTCGCCCAGAAACCGCGGGTGGTCCCAGTAGAAGTGGTCGTCCACAAAGTCCAGCTGGCGGCGGTTCAACAGAAGGGCCTGTTGGTTGTACCAGCCGTTGTTGTCGGTCAGCAGCGCCTTCACGCCGATGGACCGCAGCCGGTCGCGCATCCAGCGGTATGCCTCCACGTGCTTGCGAGCCGCCCAGAGGGCTCCCTCCTGCGAGCCCCACTGCCACTCGCCGGAGTGGCCGTCGGCCCGGTACGCCTCGTCGAACAGCCGCTTGGCCTCCGGCGAGAGGCTCCGCGCCGCGCTGCCGAAGTTGTTCTCGTTGACGACGCAGATCCAGGCGATCGTGGGGTCGTCCTTCCACGCCAAGCCGGTGTAGGGGTTTTTGTGCTTCAGCAGGTTGCTGGCGAACCGGAACCAGTTCTCCCTGGCCTTCTCCGAGACGAGCAACAACGCCTTGTACTCGTCCATCGGCGTCTCGCCGCTCAGCACCTCGCCGGGGCGGATCCGGCGGATCGTGTACAGGTCGATGGCGACGTACAGCCCCTGGCGCTTGAGCTGGCTGACGAGGTAGTCCAGACGGTCGAGCTTCTCCGGCGAGATCTTGGTGCTGTCCTTGGGGTCGACGTCGTTCGTGAGCTCGCCGTCGTAGTGGTGCAACCGGACCGTGTTGTAGCCCATGGCGGCCAGCCGGCGGGCCAGTCTCTGCGCCTCCGTCTTCTCCAGGAACATGGCGGAGAAGCACAGGTTCGCGCCGTAGAACCGCTCCTCGCGGTCCGGGGTCTTCTCGAACGCGAACTTGCCCTGGCTGTTAACGGTCAGCCAGCCCCTGGCTCCGCAGGGCTCCGGTCGCCGGGGCGCCCAATCCAGCGCCGAACCGCGGGCAACGTCCAGCGGCATGGGCAGGGGCACCCAGTCCCCGCCGGCCTTCAGCACGAAGCCCTGGTCGCTTGCCTGCACCGTGGCGAAGAGCCCGAGAGCGAGAAGAGACACCATGCCTCTCCCTTCGCCGCGGCGACGCCGCGTTCCTGCCGGAGGTCTAGATCGCGCCCACGGCCTTCAGCCAAGCCTGGGCGATCAGCGCGTGGCCGGCCGGGGAGGGATGCACGCCGTCCGCCGCCCAGAAGGCCGGGTCCCGGACCGCCGCGACCGACGCGAACAGACCGTCCAGCGGCACCAGAGTGGCACCAAACTCCCTGGCCAGACAGCGGACGGCGTCGATCTTCGGGTCCAGGTCCTCCCGCCAGGCGCACCGGTCGTCCGGATAAGGCAGAACGAACGGCTCCATCAGCACGATGTTCGGGATGTTCGCGTCGACGGCCCGCTGCAGGATCCGACGGTACGCGGTCTCGAATTCCGCCCGGGAGGTCGGTGAGTTGGAGTCGTAGCGGCGCCAGGTGTCGTTGATGCCGATCAGCACCGTCAGCCAGTCGGGCCGCAGCTCGATGGTGTCCCGCTCCCAGCGCGCCTCCAAGTCTCGGACGCGGTCTCCGCTGACGCCCTTGTTGAGGAAGCGGATCTCGCGGTCGGGATACAGGGCTCCGACCCATCCGGCCGCCATCATCGCATAGCCCGAGCCGAGGCTGGCGGGGTCGTGGCGGTCCCGCCCGCAGTCGGTGATGCTGTCGCCTTGGAAGAGAACGGTCTGTCCGGATTCGATTCTCATGGCCTTGTTCGTCGCTCCTGAATGGATAGAGTTCGCTCTCGGCGCGAAGGCTCCTTCCTCTGGGCGGTCCGGCACGGCGAAGGCCCATTAACGCCGGCTTAACAATGGGGAGCGACAATGGTCGCGGAGGAAACCATGCGACGCTCCGCCTTCACGCTCATCGAACTCTTGGTGGTGATCGCCATCATCGCCATCCTAGCCGCGATTCTGTTCCCGGTCTTCGCCCAG
>DPBN01000224.1 GCA_003516955.1 Armatimonadota bacterium
TCCAGCGGGATCTGGTCGAAGAGGATCTTCATGTCCTCGACGGTGTCGATCGCCACGCCGGCCTTGCCGACGTCGCCGAGCACGCGGGGGTGATCCGAGTCGTAGCCTCGGTGCGTGGCGAGGTCGAACGCCACCGAGAGGCCCTTCTGGCCTGCCGCCAGGTTGGCTCGGTAGAACGCGTTCGAATCCTCGGCGGTGGAGAATCCGGCGTACTGGCGGATGGTCCACGGCCGCAGGGCGTACATGGTGGAGTACGGGCCGCGCAGGTACGGCGGGATGCCTGCCGCGTAGTCCAGGTGCTCCACGCCGTCGAGATCCGCGGGGATCGAGAACGGTTGGACCGCGATCCCCTCGGGGCTGAGCCAAGGCTCCCCGCGATCCACCTGCCCCGAACCCGCCGGCTCGGGAAGTTCGAGTTCCAAGTTCGCGAAATCGGGTCTCATCGTTCAGCCTCTCTCCGTTGTGGCGGCCGGGCAGAGCCTCCGCTGGAAGCGCCGCAGCGTGTCCAGGGCGTTGGCGCGCACGTGGACGAACTCGTCGAAGCCAGCCTGCCGGAGCGTCTCCACGAGGTCCTGCGGGTAGCCCGCGAGCACCAGCATCGGCCTGGGAGTCGCCTTCGAGACGGCCTCGGCCAGCTGCGGGCCGTAGGTCGCGTACTCCTCGTCGCTGCTGCAGAGCACCACGGCGTCGGCGCCGGCGTCCAGGGCGTCCTTCAGCCCCGACTCCACGTCCGTCGCGCCCGGCCCCTCCACGATCTGGAAGCCCGCGCAGCCCAGCAGGTTCAGCACGAAGTTGGCCCGCGCCTTGCGCATGGCTAGGTTGCCGATCGTGAGCAGGTAGACCAGCGGCCGCTTCGCGCCGTCCCGGACCGCCCGCTCGACGCCCAAGCGCACCTCCTCGAACGGCTCCGCCGCCCGATAGGGCCTCAGCGGCTCGAACGTCGGCGACTCAGGAACCGGGCAGAGCGACGCCGGCTTCGGCTCGGGCTTGGCCACCTGCTCGAGCATCGTCTCCTTCAGGTTCGGGTAGTTGTTCGTTCCGACGAGCACGATCCGCCGCTGGGCGACCTGATCCTCCTTCTCGGCGCGGGCCTCGGCCACCCTCTTCTGGATGGTGCCGGCCTCAAGAGCCTTGATGCACCCGCCCTCGGCCTCGATCTCCTGGAACAGGCGCCAAGCCTGCCGGGCGAGCTGCTCGGTGAGCCACTCCACGTAGTAGCTCCCTCCAGCGGGATCCTGAACCTTGCCGAACCGGGCCTCCTCGCGGGCAAGAATCTGCGTGTTCCGGGCCAGCCGCTGGGCGAAGTCCGACGGCGACTCGTACGGCATGTCGAACGGCGTCACCGAGATCGAGTCCGCTCCGCCGATGGCCGCCGCCAGCGTCTCCGTGGTGGCCCGCAACAGGTTCACGTACGGGTCGAAGATCGTCTTGTTCCAGAGGCAGGTCCTCGCGTGCAGGCTCGCCCGCCGCGACTCCTCCGGCACGCCGAAGGCGGCCGTCATCCGATCCCACAGCACGCGCAGCGCGCGGAGCTTGGCGACCTCGAAGAAGAAGTTCGGCCCGATCGCGACCTCCACGCGGATCGCCGACGCGGCCTGCGCCGGGTCTTCGGCGGCGGCCAGGTACTCCGCTCCGACCGCGAGCGCGAAGGCCAGCTCTTGGACCGTGGTGCCGCCGCTCTCCAGGATCAGGCCCGAATGGACCTCCAAAGCTTTGACCTGTGGAAGCCTGCGCATCGCGGCCAAGTGCGCCCGCAGGTCGTGCTGGAAGTCGTCCATGCCCTTGAACGGGCGCGCGCCCAGCGCGAAGTCCGCGATGGGGTCATAGGCGACCGCGCCCCGCACGGCCGCAGGATCGAATCCCAGGCGCTCGACCTCGCTCGCGAACCACACGGCGACCTGGTCCGACAGGCTGCCGGCCTCCCAGTCGACGGGGGCGGCGGTGGGGTCGATGCCGTCCATGGCGGACGCGAGGTCGGACGGAGTCTGCAGGTACACGCCTGCGCAGCCGCCCGCCACCGGCTGGGTCAGGAAGGCCACTCCCTCGGCTCCGCGCATCAGCGCGTCCTTCGCCTGGCGGTTGGCCTCCTTAGGGTCCTGGGCGCAAACGTCCTGGCGGATGGTCCATCCCAAGCCCCCGCGCTCGGCGCCCCTGGAGAACGGCTCCTCGCCCGGCAGGCTGGCCCACAGCGGCCGGAGCGCCGACACGTCCTCCCTTCGGTAGAACGGCTTGACGCGGATGCGCTCGGGACTCTTCCAGACCAGTCTCTTCTCGAAGTCGGCGCCCTTCAGGTCCTTCTGGATCTCGGCCAGCCACGCCTCCGTCGGGACGGGAGGGAACTCTTCGAACAGCTTCTCGGGAACCTTGGTCGGATCGCTCATCGCATCACCCCCGTGTGGACGGGTCCTCCACGATCTCGTACAGCACGCCGAAGGGGGCGTCCTCGCGCGATTTCGGATGGATGAAGAAGATCGTGGTGCCCCGGGATCCGGGGCCGGGCGCGTCCGAGGTCATGCGGAAGCCTTTGGCCTTCAGGGCGTCGAAGGCGACCTGGGCGTTGCGCACGCGGAACGCGATGTGCTCGACCCCGCCCCGTCCGTCGCGCTTGGCGATCGCCTTGGCGACGGGCGAGTCGTCCGAGGTCGGCTCGAGCAGCTGGATCAGATTCGGACCCTCGCCGATCTGAAGCAGGACTTCGCGGACCAGGTGCGGCGCGGGAACCTCCTCCCGGTGCAGGACCTTGAAGCCCAGCATCTCGTAGGCGGCGACCATCGCGTCCAGCTGGCCAGCCGGCACCGAGATCGCCACATGGTCGATGAACAGGAATCCCGGGATCTCCTCGGGTCTGACAGACTGATGCTCACTCATCGTGCAAACCTCCGAACCCCGCTGGGGTTCCGGTCGTGGGGCTCCGGTTGGGAACCCTCCTCGTGGAGGCGGCCCGTCCGACTGG
>DPBN01000174.1 GCA_003516955.1 Armatimonadota bacterium
GGCCGCCGCGTCTGCGGCCCCGGAGGCCCCGGCCGCTGCGATGGGCTCCGACCGGATCAAGGCCAGCCCGCTCGCCCGGAAGATCGCCGCCGAGGCGGGACTCGACCTCTCCTCCGTGGTCGGCACCGGGCCGGGAGGCAGGATCGTGGAGAAGGACGTCCGAGCCGCGCTCGCCGCCGGCCCCAAGCTGCCGAAGTTCCCGGTCGCCGAGCCGACGCCGGTTGCCGCCGCTCCCGAGGACACGGTGGTCAAGCTCACCCGGCTCCGGCAGATCACCGCCCAGCGCACCGCGCAGAGCAAGCAGCAGGCTCCGCACTTCTACGTGACCGTCGCCGTGGACGTGGACGCCATCCAGGCGCTGCGCCGGCAGTTCGAAGCCGAGGGCAGCGGCAAGGTGTCCGTCAACGACTTCGTGATCCGCGCCTGCGCGCTGGCGCTCCGCGACATGCCGGAGGTGAACGCGAGCTTCCAGGGCGACTCGGTCGTCCGGCACGGCGCGGTGAACATCGGCATGGCGGTGGCGGTTCCGGACGGGCTGACGGTGCCGGTGCTGAAGAACGCCGACCAGCTGACGCTCCGCCAGATCTCCGCCCGGGCCAAGGAGCTCGCCGCCAAGGCCCGCGACAACAAGCTGAGCCCGGACGAGCTGACCGGCAGCACCTTCAGCATCAGCAACATGGGCATGCTGGACGTGGACGAGTTCGGGGCGATCATCAACACGCCGAACGCCGCGATCCTCGCCGTCGCCACGGCCCGCAAGACCGTGGTCGTGAACGATGACGACGTGATCGAGATCCGACAGCGCATGAACATCACGCTGTCGTGCGACCACCGCGTGCTGGACGGCGCCGACGGGGCCCGCTTCGTCAACAAGGTCAAGGAGTACCTGCAGAACCCGACTCGGTTGCTGTCCTGAGCGTCTCCGCCCTAGACTGGGGGCATGCTCGTTCTGGCCTCCCTGGTCGCGCTCGCCCCGCCGCTCTGGGTCCCGCTGCCCGAGCCGTGGGGCCCGACTCGTGTGCTGCGCGCCACGCGGTCCGACCTCGGTGGTCCGGCCTTGGCGCTGGATGGCGACCCGTCCACGCTGTACCGGACGCCCTCGGTCAACCCGGCGGAGATCGTGGTGGAGCTGCCCAAGCCGAAGGAGGTCCGCGCCTTCCGCGTGTTGGTGGCGGACCGCAGCCGGGTGGTGATCGAGTGCGCCGACTCGGCCGAGGAGCTGGCGACCAAGAGCGGCGGCTATCGGCTGCTGGTGGACGCTCGGACGAACGACCGGGGCGAGCTGGTTGCCGAGCTGGGGCAGGCCGCACGGGGCAGAGTGTTCCGTCTCTGGACGCGGCGGTTGGAGGGCGACGACTACGTCCACGTGTTCGATTGGCATCCCGTGCGGCGCGCTCCGGCGGAGTCCCTGCGCATCATGCGCGTGCCCAACCGGCCGGAGTGGCAACCTTCGGACCGGGTGGCCTCTGAGGGAATCGTGCGGGTCCGGGCCTTCGCCTCCGCGCAGGGGGCCGAGTCCGACGTCACCGACCGCGTCCGCTGGTCCGGCGTCGGCTTCCGGCGGTGGCGGGACGGCTGGCAGGCCAAACGGGTGGAGGAAGGATCGGAGAAGGCCTCCCTGGTCGCGACCGCCGGTCCCCTGAAGGCGACGCTCGAGCTGACCGTGTTCGCCTACCCGCGCCTGCACCGAAGGACCGACGTGGGCGTCCTGCACATCGAGCGCCTGCCCCGGATGGATTACGACGCCCCGGATCGGGGCAACGGCCCCGGTTGGCCGGCAGAGGGTGAGCGCGTGGTGTGGCGCGCCTGGGTCGTCTCGCACCACCGCCCGGCGAGGGACGTCCGCTACCGCTGGACCGTCGACGGCCGCACGGTCGCCGAGGGCGCCTTGAACCTGGTCGCCGACCGCTGGGTGCACGCCGACCTGACGCGGAGGTGGAAGCAGAGCGGGGAGACGATCCGGTTCGAGATCCTCCCGCCGGAGTGGGACGCCAACCCGGGCAACAACGCCCGCGAGTTCCGGTCGAACGCCCTCGCCGTGGGGTTCTGGGTGGACCAGCGGATCTGGGACCACTTTCTGGATAACCAGCACCTTCAAAACCCGAACAACGAGACCTTCGCGGACTGGGCTTGGTTCGTGCTGGACCTTTGGAACGGCTTGATGGCCGCCGCGAGATACCCCTCGATCTCGCCCGGGGGGCTGTCCGACCGCGTGCGCCTCGACCGGCTGGTGGTCGTGCCCACGCTGGCGCTTCCGCTGAGCGGCGGCCTGCCGAGCAACAACCCAGACAACTCCGACAAGACGGTGGACCTCGCCTGGGGCTTCAGCGCCGAGGCGGATTCCAGCGTGAGCGACTACTGGGCCGTCAAGCCCCACCAAGGGTCGCCGCTCAAAAACCCTCCGCCGTTCCTCGCCGACCTCGCGCTGATCCACGAGCTGCACCACGCCCGGTACCACATCGACAGCTACGGCTTCGACGTCCATCCCAACCAGATCCGCGTTCAGGTGGACGGCAAGCCGCTGGTCGGCGGTCTGCTCCCCGATCGGTTCGTGCGCTACCAGAAGTATCCGGGGATGATGGGTGGCGACTACTCCACGATCGACGAGTACGTGGCCGGCGTGTGGCAGCGCGTGGCAGGCAAGAGGGCGCGCGGCGGCAACACGAACTCCCCCTCGGTGATCGGAGAGTGGCTGAAGACCGACCTGCCCCGGCGCACCGCCTGGCGGTTCCTGCTGCCGGACGGCACGCCGGCCTCCGGTGCGCGGCTCTGGATCTGGCGAGCCCAGCCTGACCCGTCGGCGTGGTACGGCAAGCGCTTCGAGGGAGACCCCGACCTGCGCCTGCGTCTCGACGCCGACGGCAGGGTTGCGTTCGACGGCACGCCGTTCCCCAAGGAGATCCGCCACACGTTCGGCGAGGCGAACACGGTGCTGCTGTTCCTGGTGCGAACGCCGAAGGGCGACTTCGTGCACTTCCAGGAGATCTCGGACTTGAACCTCGCCTACTGGAAGGGTCGCCGCGACTACGCGGAGTTCGAGGTGCGGCTGGTGCCGCCGCCCGGGTTCAGCCAGTGACCTGAGAAGATCGGGGGCCGGTGCGTTGCACCGGCCCCCGGCCCGTTTGGGGAGAAGCGGGCCTCAGCCCTTCTCGACGAGCTTCGCCTTGACGGCCTTCATGGCGGCCTCCGTGCGGCTGTTCACCTGGAGCGCCTTCAGAATGTTGCTCACGTGGTTCTTCACCGTCTTCTCGGCGATGCAGAGCTTGGCCGCGATGTCTTTGTTCCGCAGGCCCTGCGCCACGTACTCCAGAATCTCCGTCTCCCGGTCGCTCAGCACGTACAGCTCGCTCTCGTCGCCCTCCTCCTCCTCGTCCACCTTGCGGAAGTCCTCGATCACCTTCGCGGCGATGCGCGGGGTGATCTTGGCCTCGCCTTGGTTGGCCAGGCGGATGGCCTCGATGACGTCCTGCGGGGTGGAGGTCTTCAGCAGGTAGCCGAGGGCGCCGGCGCGGAACGCCTCATATACCGTCTCGTCGTCCTCCTGAACGGTCAGAACGACCACCTTGACGTTCTTCTCCTGCTTCAGGAGCTTGCGGATGAGGTCGATGCCGCCCATGCGCGGCATGTTCAGGTCGGTGAGCAGCACGTCGGGCGGATCGGCGAGGCACACCTCGAGGGCCTCCTGTCCGTCCTTGCACAGGCCGATCAGCTGGCACTCGGGCATCAGGGTCAGGGTCTTCTGAAGGGCGGCCCGGTAGGGCGCCTCATCGTCGACGACGACAACGCGGATCGTCTGCGCCATATAAGCCAATATACCTACCGAGGTTCCGGAAGGTTCCATCCCTCAGGTGGCAAAATGCTGCCTGTGGCGCTGCTCGAGGTTTCCCAGCTCCGGGTGAGGTTTGGTTCGACCGAGGTGGTGCGCGGCGTCTCGTTCGAGCTGGACCGCGGCGAGACGCTGGGCGTGGTGGGCGAATCGGGCTGCGGCAAGAGCATGACCGGCCACGCGCTGATGGGCATGGTGCCCCGGCCCGGCGTGGTGAGCGGCTCGGTGCGGCTGGAGGGGAAGGAGCTGATCGGGTTGCCGGAGGCGGCTTGGCGGAAAATCCGCGGCAGCCAGATCGCCCTGGTGATGCAGGACCCGTTCGCCAGCCTCAACCCCGTGATGCGCGTGGGCGACCAGATCGCCGAGGTGCTGGAGGTGCACCGGAGCTGGCCGCGCCGGCAGGCTCGGGCCGAGGCGGTGCGGCTGCTCCGGCAGGTCGGGGTGCCCGAGCCGGAGACGGCCGCCCGTAAGTATCCGCACCAGATGAGCGGCGGGCAGCGCCAGAGGGTGGTCATCGCCGCGGCGTTCGCCTGCCGGCCCAGGGTTCTGATCGCCGACGAGCCGACCACCGC
>DPBN01000403.1 GCA_003516955.1 Armatimonadota bacterium
GTGAGGCAGACGGCGGACCGCCATGATCGCCACAACCGCCTGGTGTTGCGCGTGACCTCGGACGAAGGCACGTTCGTCGCCACTCCCGGCCTTTACTACGTGGTCTCACCCCAGGACGGGCGCGAGAGCCCGATGGTGTGGCCCCACATCCAGCGGTTCGCGCTCCACGACGTCTACATCACCCCTCAGCCGGAGCAAACCGACGCATCCGGCGTGGTCACGCTCAAGCCCGGCGAGTCGTTCGACGTGGGCCGGTACCGGTTCACGTTCGAGCGCATGGAGCGCAAGGGCCAGCCCGGGATGGCCGGCACGGAGTTTTTGGCGGTGGTCCGCGCCGAGACGTCGGTGGGCTCGTTCGAGGTCCGGCCGGGGATGAGGCTGGCGCAGAACGGCGTGGAGCCGATCGAGGCGCCCGTGGGCCACGCGCTGCGCATGGGGATGAGCGGCATGAACGTGGCGGACGGCTCGGTCAGCCTCCAGGTCTCGTTCAACACGCCGATCTACCCGATCGAGGTGTACTACAAGCCCCTCACGATCCTGGTTTGGGTTGGAACGGGCATCCTCACGCTCGCCGGCTTCCTGGCGGCCTGGAACGGTCGCCCGAGGCGGCTGCCGCAGACGGCGGAGTCGTGAGGGGGTGCGGCGCTGGATGGGACGGCGGCCCTGCCCCCCAGCCCGAGGGGTGCGTCCGGGAGGTGGGTGGTCGGTAACCGGACCGCGAACTCCCCTGCGGGCTGGCGGGCGGCGAGCTCGCCGCCCCGAGGGTTCCTTCTCGGCGGGACGGCGATTTCGGACGCGCTTTCTCGCGGCGGTACAATGCCGCCTGAGCCCGGGTGGTGGAACGGCAGACACAGCGGACTTAAAATCCGCTTCCCGCGAGGGAGTGCGGGTTCGAGTCCCGCCCCGGGCACCCTGCCATGCCTCTCGACATTCTGGTGACCGGTTTCGGGCCGTTCGGAGGGTTCGGCGAGAACCCGAGCCAGGCTCTGGCGGAGAGGTGCGGCCTGCCCTATGAGGTTCTCGAGGTGTCTTTCCGCGCGGTGGACGCTTTCGTGGATCGGATCGCCGCCGAGCCTCCGGACAGAATCCTGCTGATGGGCGTCGCCGGAGGAGCGGCGCGGTTGAGGATCGAGTGGGTGGCGCAGAACCGGGTTGGCGCCCATCCCGACGTCCGGGGGGAGGTCTACGGCCCAAGCCCCATCGACCCGAGGCGTCCCCCGAACTTGGCGGCGACCCTCTGGCCCCACGAGCCGTTCGGCCAACCCTGCGGGCTGTGGGAGCCCAGCGTCGACGCCGGCACGTACCTGTGCAACTACGCCTTCTTCCGCGCGCTGGAGGCCCTGCCGGACACGCGCACGGGCTTCCTGCACGTGCCGCCGACCGATGCCCTGCCCCTGGACGCTCAGCTGGCCGCGCTCGGGCGCGTGCTGGAGGCCCTCAGGAGTTCTTAGCCAGCTCGACCAAGAGGTCGTAGGTCGCGGGCTGCAGCAGGATCGCGCGGATGAAGATCCGGATCCGCTCGCTGTCCGTGATCTCCTCGATCTTCAGATCGGGGGCGAAGAACCGCGGATCGAGTGACTTGGCGAGCGTCTTGAGCTGGCCGGCGTTCAGCGTCGACTTCAGCGTCTCCTCGATCATGGAGACGTTGTCTTCGGCGGTGGCCGCCCGAACGCGGTCGAAGGCGCCCAGCAGCTTGGCGAGGTCCGCCAGAAGCTGGCGGTCCGGAACCAGCTTCTTCTTCTCGCCGTCCTCGATCGCCTTGGCGATGCGCTCGCGGAACGGCTTCAGCTGGTCGTCCTCCATCTTCCGGACCTGCCGCTCCTTCTCGCGAACCTTCTCCAGAGCCGTGAGGATCTTGTTGGCCTGGTCCTTGGTGAGCAGGAGGGGCAGGACGTGGTTCAGGGCGTCCAGCTTGGCGATCTGGTAGTTGATGTCCTGCTTCGGGTCCGGCTGGGAGGCCGGCTGAGTGGCCTGTTGCGGCGCCGCTGCCAGGGCGAGCGACGCGACGAGGATCGTCCAGAGTGCCTTCATCGTCTTCTGTCCTTGCGCTTCGAAATCCAGTGGCCTTCTCGGTACGTGGCGATGGGGCGCCACCTTGAGCCTCTCCATGGGTTGGACGCTCCAGGGCCCCGTTTGGAGACGCTCGTCGGCTTGGCCAGAGAGACCATGATCGTCGCGCCCAGCACTTGGAGCTCGACGAAGGCGATCCCCAGCAGCGTGACCGCAATCCAGGGCACGGTCTCCAGGCCGTCGCTCGGCTGCGGGCCGGCCAGGGTGCGCAGCGCGGCAAGTCCCGCCAGCAGCAGCACGCCGCTGAGGATCAGGCAGGCCGCCCCCACCGCCGCCCGCGTGTTCCGGCTCCAAGACTCCACGCGGGCGACGGTGCGCTCGGTGCGGCGCCGCAGGCCGATCCCGTACAGGATCCAGATGAGGAACGACACGGCGCCCTGCAGCCAGAACACGCGTCCAGCGTACCCGCCCTCGGTCGGTAAGATGGACCGCAACGATGGTCGTTGTGTTCGGAACGGTGTGCCTCGATCGCGTCCGCAGGGTGCCCAGCCTGCCGGATCCAGGCGGGTACGTGGAGATTCTGGAGGAGACGCTGTTGCTAGGGGGCGAGGCGGCCAACACGGCGCGGCACCTCGCCTCGTGGGGCGTTCCGGTTGGCTTGGCAGGCAACAACCTCGGGGCCGGAGAGGAAGGGCGCAGGCTGCTGGAGCTGCTGCGGCTCGCCGGACTCCCCACCGAGCACCTCCGAGCCGACGCGGGCGAGACCCCCGTGTGCGACGTGTACGTGACGCCCGACGGCGACCGCACGATGTTCGGCAAGGGCTTCTCGGCGATGGACTGGGCGGCCCAGGCCGAGAGCTTCCCCGTCGTGCCCGGGGCTTGGTTCACCGCCGAGCCGAACATGGCGGACGCCTCCCGCCTTGCCGCCCGCCGCGCCGCCGAGGCTGGGATGCGCACCTACCTGATGGACTTCGTGCGCGAGGACGAGCCGCTGCAGCCCGGCGGCTTCTGGCAGACGTCGACGGACTGGGCGGGCGCGAGGGACGACGCCGATGGGAACCGCCGCGTGGCCGAGGGCATCGCGCGGCGATACCGCTGCCACGCGATCCTGACCGACGGGCCGAACGGCTTCTGTTGGTCCCCGCCCGAGGGCCCGGCCAGGCTGCTGCCCACCTATCGCTGCCCGGAGGTGGTGGACTCGACGGGCGCGGGCGACGCCTTCCGGGCGGGCGTGTTGTTCGGCCTGCACCAAGGGTGGCCGGTGGGCCGCGCGCTCGCGATGGGCGCGGCCGCCGGATGCCTGGCCTGCACGCGCTGGGGCGCGTCCCAATCGATCCCGACCCTGGAGGAGCTTCGCAACCTGCAGGAGTCGCAAACCGAGACGACCGACGCGATCCTCAGTGCTTGCGCCGCTGGCTGAGCAGCCAGTCGACCAAGCCCGGCTCCTGGAACGCCAGCGTCCAGGAATCGTGCTGCGCCTCCGGGTACTCGGTGTAGCGGACCTCGCCACCCGCGGCTCGGATCGCATCCACCATCGTGCGGCTGGCCTGCACGGGCACGACGGGGTCCTTGGCCCCGTGGAACACCCAGAACGGCACGTCCTTCAGCCGGGCGGCGGTCCGTGGGTCGCCGCCCCCGCAGATCGGGAAGGCTGCGGCGAACGTCTTGGGCCTGCGGGCGACAAGGTCGAAGGTGCCGAAGCCGCCCATGCTGAGGCCGCCGATCACCACCCGGTCGCGGTCCGCGCCCAGCTCCCGCACGAGCACGCCGAGCATCTGAAGCACCGCCGCACCCGCCGGCGAGGGCCGAGAACCCATCTTCGAGGTCCGCCAATCGAGGTTCGACCACCAACCTCCGCTGGGGCACTGCGGGATCACGACCGCCGCCCCCTTCTCCGCGCACTGGAGGAAGAACGGTGTGCCGTGAACGAGCTGCGCCTCGTTGTCGGAGCCGCGCTCGCCCGCTCCATGCAGAAAGAGCACCAGCGGCGCGCCCCTCGTGCCGGTGGCCGGACGGAGCAGACGGAACGGCAGCACCACTCCGTTGTGGGCCGTGAACACGCGGTGCTCGAAGCGCGGTCCCGACAGGGAGGCCGCGAGGGCGAGACAGACCAGTGCGGGATGCATGCCCGCTTCTTACCCGATGCCCGCCCTGTGGGGCGCACCAGGACGGAAGGTATCTTGGGGCGGTGGAAGAACGGATCCGCGGCACCTTGGATGAGGCGGCCGAAGCCTTTCGCCGAGCCGTGCGGGGTTTGGCGGTCGATCAGGTGGCGGCCATCGCGCGGAGGGTGCTGGAGTGCTTCCGGTCCGGGGGCGTGGTGTACTGTTGCGGCAACGGCGGAAGCATGGCCGAGGCGATGCACTTCGCCGAAGAATGCACCGGTCGCTTTCGGCTCGACCGCGACCCCTTGCCGGCGGTGGCGATCGCCGACCCGACTCACTTCACCTGCGCCGCGAACGACTACGGCTTCGAGTCGATCTTCGAGCGGGCCGTGCGGGCCTGGGGGCGGCCGGGCGACGCGCTCCTGGCTCTGTCCACCTCGGGCCGTTCGGAGAACGTGGTGCGGGCCGCCCGGGCCGCCCGGGAGCGCGGAATGGCGGTGCTGGGACTGCTCGGCGGGGACGGCGGTCCGCTGCTGCCGCTCTGCGACGCGGCCTTCGTGCCCGACGCGACCGGCTCGGCGCGGATCCAGGAGCTGCACCTCTGGGCGGTGCACGCGATCATCGACGCCGTGGAGCGCGAGATGTTCGAGAAGCCCGCCGGCGGCTCAGGCGGCTGAGGCGTACACCTGAACCTCGGTGGCGACCTCCATCGAGAGCCGGGCG
>DPBN01000204.1 GCA_003516955.1 Armatimonadota bacterium
GGCGGGTTCGGTGTTCTGATCGGACATCAGTGGCTAACCCCCTTCTCAATGCTGAGCCAGAGCCTCAGCGCCATCGCGAGACCCCCGATCGCCAGACCGAACTCCATCGCCCGGATGCTGGGGCTCTGCAGGGTGTCCTGAATCCAAGTCCGGATCGTCGGCAGACGGAGGCTGTCGACGATCACCGACTCTCCGGGCTTCGCCAGCGAGTTCAGCAGCGTGTCCTGGCTGACCACCACGCCTCCCATCAGGCCGAGCATCACGATCAGCGCCGTGCCCAGCAGGATCGTGGACTCGGTGGACCGGATCCGGAACGCGCGGTACGCCGCGGAGAAGATGAAGAACGCGATGATCGAGAACATCACCGCGTCCATGTTGATGAACAGGCCGGAGAACAGCAGATCCTTCGCGAAGTGCGGGAACAGGCTCGGAGCGTCCGTGGCGGCCTTGGCTCCCTCCGGCGTCAGGCGGGTGATCCAGTCCCAATAGCCGAACAAGATCATCGAGGCCATGCTCAGCGCGAAGACCAGGCTGAATAACCAGTCCTTCTGCCGCTTGAACAGCCTGCCGAGGTGGATGCTCAGCAGCGAGTAGATGCCGATGCCCAGCAGCATCGCGCCGAGCGACTGCGCGAACGCGGTCACCGAGGGCAGCGTGCCCTGGAGCCAGAAGCTGAACCCCTCGACCGCGTTGCGCGGCACCTCGTCCGGGTTGTAGTCCTGTGCGGTCGGCCACAGCCAGTGCAGCACGAAGTACAGACCGCCGAGGAACGTGACCGCGCTGACGATCATCGGCCGCACCCGCGTGGGAGTCCGCAACAGAGCCGCCACAGCCACGAAACCCACGACGACGGCCCCGACGATGAGCACCCACATCTTCGTCGAGCCGGGCTCGGCCTGCCAGAAGCTCAACGGCTCGGTCGCTTGCGCCAAGGGAATCACGAGTCACCTCCGGTCTTGTTCTCAGCGCCGGGCTTCTTCTGCCTCGGCGGGTCGAGCGGCCCCGGCTTTCGCGGCGAGAAGAACCGCAGCGGGAGAATCTCGTCGTTGTTCTTCATCCGGGCAGGAATCGGGCGCATCTCGCCGGCCTTCCCGGGCTCCTGCACCCACTCCATGGTCTGCTGGACGAACCGCTTCTCGAACGAGCCGTAGAGGCTCGATGCGACGATGAGCACGGCGATGGCCAGCTTCGACCAGTCTTGGCCCACGAGGCTGCCGACGAGCACCGGCTCCCTGCTCAGGTAGGCGCTCGCGGCGTAGAACTCGTCGCCGATCATCACGTAGTCGCAGGCCGCGATCAGGAACGGCGTCTGCGTGGTGATCGTCGAGGCCGCAACCTGGATCGCGCCGACCGCGTTCGCCGACTCGGCGACGATCAGCGACTCCGCATACCAGTCGCCCATCAGGAACGCAGCCGCCACCCGCTCGCGGTAGATCAACCCGGCGACGCCCGCGGCGAAGGCGAACTGCCTGTCCGTGACGAACCGCACCGACTGCGGGTCGAACCGCTCCGGAACGCCCTCCGTCTGGTACACGTCCCGGATCATCTCGGTCGCGACGCTGTACAGCGGGGCGTTCGCCAGGAGCAGGCGGATCGGCGTGCCAAACCGCGCGGCGGTCCTGGTGATGTAGCCGAAGATCTTGATCGCCTGGATGCCGACCGGGTCCAAGCCGCTCAGGCCTGGCACCATCAGCACCGGACGACCCATCTCGGTGGAGCGCCCGATGGCCTCGTCGATGGCGCTCAACCCTGGAATCCGGCGGATGAAGAGCTGCTTGCCGCCCCTCGCCCGCTGGATGTTGAACAGGATGAACGCCATCAGCAAGACGACGAAGAGGATCTGGAGATAGCCGGTGTCGTAGTACTGCATCAGGCCGGGGCCTCCTCGCGCGCGGTCTCCAGCATCTGGATCAGGCGCTCGATATTCTCCCGCTTCGAGAGCAGCCGGGAGTAGTCGTTCACGAAGTCGAATCCGAAGAAGGGAACGAGGAACGGCGCGAACGCCACGGCCGCCTGACCGCCCAAATAGGCGAGGGGCTTGTGCATCTCCAGAAACAGAATGGCAGGCGTCTCCAGCCGACGCTCCACGATGGCGCGCGCGGCCTTGTGCAGCATCGCCGTAGTCTGCTCCTCCGTCAGATCCTCATCCCAAAAATGCCGCATCTTGTGGCAGCCGCCTCCGCACGAAGCCAAGCACCTCTTCGCGGTTGCGGTTGAACCGAATGTATACCCCGCGAAACGGCGCGGTTCGCGATGGTTTCTCCAGCGGGGACAGTTTCACCCCGTCCTCGCCCAGGATCGCGCGCCGCACCGCGGACCATTCGATCGCCGTCACACTCACCCCCACGCGGGCGCTCGCGCCGTTTCCGTCCAGCCGATACCGCACCGGCCACCAGAACTCCATCGTGGACCCGAGCAGGAACGCCGCGGCGAGCAGCCCCATCACGGGGCCGAAAGCGAACCCGGATGCCACCGAGATCGCCGCCACCACCGCGAAGAGAGCCGAGCGCTTCCTCGGCTCGCGCTCCCAGAGCCGGACCTCCCATTCCAGGACGTCCGGCCCCGGCCCGTCACCGGTAGTCATCGAACAGCTCGCTGACCGACTCGTTGTGGAAGATGCGCCGGATGGCGTCCGCGATCAGCGGGGCGGACTCGAGCACGCGGAGCTTCGGGAACTGTTTGATCGGCGGCACGGGGATGGTGTCCATGCACACCACCTCCTCGATCACGCTGTCCTGCAGCCGCTGGGGCGCGTTGCCGCTCAGCACCGGGTGCGTGCAGGCGGCCAGCACCTGGGTCGCTCCGCGCTTGACCAGGGCCTCGGCCCCCATCACGATGGAGCCGCCCGTGTCGATCATGTCGTCGATCATCACGCACTTGCGACCCGCGACGTCGCCGATGATCTCCACGATGTCCACCTTGTTGGGTTCGGGCCGGCGCTTGGCGATGATCGCGATCGGCGCCTTGAGCATCTCCGCCAACGCCCTCGCCCGACCGACGCCCGCGACGTCCGGGCTCACGACGACCACGTCCTCCTCGGCCAGCCCCCGCTCGATCAGGTGCCTGCCGATGATCGGCCCCGCGTACAGGTGATCCACCGGGATGTCGAAGAAGCCCTGGATCTGGTCGGCGTGCAGGTCGATGGCCACGATCCGGTGCGCGCCGGCGAAGCTGATCAGGTCCGCCACCAGTCGGGCGGTGACCGGCTCGCGCGGCTTGATCTTCTTGTCTTGGCGCGCGTAGCCGTAGTACGGCATGACCACCGTGATGCGGTTCGCGGAAGCCCGGCGGAACGCATCGAGCATGATGAGCAGCTCCATGATGTGGTCGTTCGCCGGGGCGCACGTCGGCTGGATGATGAACACGTCCTTCCCGCGGGCGCTCTCGTCCACCAAGAGCCGAATCTCGCCGTCGCTGAACCGCGTCAGCGTGCACCGCCCCAACTCCACTCCGAGCTCCCGCGCGATCTTCTGCGCAAGCTCCCGGTTCGCGTTCCCCGCGAACAGCTTCATCCCCTGAGCGAGGCTCTCGTCGCCGATCACTGCTGGTTTCCCCCCCTCTGGGCGCGCCTCCGGGCGGCCCAACCTTCTCGAACGCTCTGCTCGGCCCGCGCGATCCCCAGCGCGTCGGCCGGCACGTCGTGCCGGATCACGCTTCCGGCGCCCACGACCGCACCGGGCCCGATGCTGACCGGCGCGATAAGCGTGGAGTTCGACCCTACGAAGGCGCCCTCGCCGATCGTCGTGCGGTGCTTGGCGAAGCCGTCGTAGTTGCACGTGATCGTGCCCGCGCCGATGTTCACACGCTCCCCAACCGTGGCGTCGCCCAGGTACGTGAGGTGCGCGGCGCTCGAGCGGGCGCCGAACTCCACGTTCTTCATCTCCACGTAGTTTCCCACGCGAACCTCGGACCCCAGAACGGTTCCGCCGCGCAGATGGGCGAACGGACCCACGCGCGAGCCCTCCCCAACCTCGGAGTCGCACACCACGCTCGCCAGCACGGACGCCCGGTCGCGGACGAGGGCGTTGCGAAGGATCGTGTTCGGGCCGATGGAGCAACCGGCTCCGATCTTCGTTTCGCCCTCGATCACCGAGTTGGGATGGATCACCGTGTCGGCGCCGATCTCCACGTCCAGCGTGATGTGGGTCGAGTCGGGGTCCAGAATGGTCACTCCCGCCAAGGCGTGCCGGCGCAGCAGCCTCGTTCGAAGGACCTTCGCCGCCTGGGCCAGCTGCCAGCGGTCATTCACGCCCATCAGCATCTCCACGTCGTCCACCGGCACGCAGACCGTCGTGCCGCCGTCCCGGTAGATGGCGCCGACCATGTCGGTCAGGTAGTACTCCCCCTGGGCGTTGTCGTTCCGCAGCGTCTTCAGGAGCCGGAACAGCGTGGGCGCGTGGAAGCAGTACACGCTGACGCAGACCTCCTTCAGCTTCTTCTGCTCTGGGCTGGCGTCCTTCTCCTCCACGATGCCCATCGGCCTGCCGGCCTCGTCCTTCAGGATCCGCCCGTAGCCGTAGGGATCGTCCATCACGCACGTGGCCATCGCGCAGGCCGCGCCCGTCTCGCGCTGAATCTGAGCCAGGCGCTTGAGGAACTCAGGGTCGATCAGCGGCGCGTCCCCCGGCACGACGAGCACGGGACCTTGATGCCCTCCCAGCACCGACTCCGCGGACATCGCCGCGTGCCCCGTTCCGAGCTGCTCCCTCTGCCATGCGTACTGGAACCGGTCGCCCAGCGTCTGGATCACGAGGTCTCCGCCGTGGCCGACCACGATGGTGGGTCGCTCGACGCCCGCGGCCATCAGGTTCCTCGCCGCGAGCTCGACCATCGGCACTCCCAGCACCCTGTGGAGCCCCTTGGGCAGGTCCGACTTCATCCTCGTGCCCTTGCCCGCCGCCAGAACGATCCCCTCGAGCCGTTGATCCGCCATCCTCTCGTTGCAGCCTCCTCACCGATTGTGGTTCCTGGAGCGCAAAATGAACAAGCGCACATTGGGCAACCACCATGAGCATCCGCCGCCTGGACCACCCGCTCGCCGAGCACCTCGTCACGATCCTGCGCCGGGCCGACACTCCGCCCGAGCGGTTCCGGGCCGTCGCCGCCGAACTGAGCCGCCTCCTCGCTTGGGAGGCCACGCGCGATCTGCGCACCGCTGCCGTGAAGATCAATGGGCCGCTCGAGGTGACCGAGGGGCGCCAGCTGGACGAGCCGATCGCCGTGGTGCCCGTGCTGCGGGCCGGCCTGGGACTGCTGGAGCCGATCGTGCAGATGTTCCCCAACGTCACCGTCGGCTACATCGGCCTGGAGCGCGACGATCGAACGGCGGTCGCACGGAGCTACTACTGCAAGCTCCCGAACCTCTCCGGCCGGTTCACGCTGGTGGTGGACCCGATGCTCGCCACCGGAGGCTCGGCCTCGCAGGCGATCACGTTCGTGAAGGGCGCGGGTGCCGGCCGGGTCCGGATGCTCTGCGTCGTCGCCGCCCCCCAGGGCATCGAGCGGCTCGGCAAGGACCACCCCGACGTGGAGATCGTGACCGCCGCCTGCGACCGTGACCTGGACGCCCGCTGCTACATCCTCCCGGGCTTGGGCGACTTCGGGGACCGGCTCTACGGCACGGAGTGAGATGTCCCGACGCCCGATCCCGTTCCCTGCGGTGGCCCTGCTGATCGTGGCCATGACCGACCTGCTGCTGACCGTGCTGCTGCTCGGCGCGGGCTTTGACGAGGGCAACCCGCTGTTCCGGGCGCTGCTCCATCGCGGCCCGGCGTGGTTCGTGGGCGGCAAGGCGCTGCTCGTCGCCGTGCCGATCCTGATCCTGGAGGCCCTGCGGTCGAAGGCGCCGAAGACCGTGCTGCGGGCCTACTGGCTGTGCCTCGTCCTGTACGTCGGCCTGCTCGGCGCGCACTTGGCGTCGCTGGCGGGCGTCAGGTTTTGAGGTCGCCGATCAGCGCGATGCCGCTCTCGGGCTCCATGCTGCCCTCGTTGCCGCCCATCAGTCGGTCCGGCCTCGAACCCTCCTTGGGCGGGCTCAGCCATACCGGGGAGTCGAACTTCGGGGCGGCGAACGGCAGGTGGGACCACCCGCGTCCCAGGATGTGCAGGCCGTTGGCGCAGTCGCCCTCGAACGGCGCCCCATGGTTCCACGGCACCCACGACCGTCCGTTGCAGTAGTGGCACACGAACGCCCTTCTCATCCGGTCCTTCGTCCGGTTCGGGTGGCTGCGGTGGAGCAGGTGGCCGTTGAAGAAGAGGGCGTCGCCCGGATTCAGCTCGATGGGGAACGGCTCGCCGTGCTTCCGGGCCACGGGGCTGAGCGTGTTGACCCGTTCGTCGAGGTGGCTGGCGTTCTCGATCTCCCGCAGGTCCTGGAAGGCTCCTGCGGCGTGCACGTGCGCCGGAGCCCGCGTGGGAGGGTAGATCGGCTCATGGCCGGTGCCGGGCGCCACCCACAGGCAACCGTTCTCCACGTCCGCGCGGTCCAGCGCTATCCAAACTCCGATCAGCGTGTCGGGAAAGGTCGTGATGTAGTACGCGTCCTGGTGCCATCCCTGCCCGCCCCGCCCCGGCGGGTTCAGGAACAGCATGCTCTGGAGGGCCAGCACGTCGGGACCGATCAGGGCCTCCAGCACGTCCAGCACCCTCGGGTGGAGCAGCCCCCATTCGGCGCGCGGGGAAGCCCGATGCAGCATGTGGATCCGCGTGAAGCGCGAGTAGAGAAGGTCCAGGCTCGCGCCCTCCGGCACGGGCTCCAAGCCGGGCAGAGGCTCCCGACCCCACAGAATGTCCTCGGCGAGGCCCAGCAACACCGCCACATCCTCGCCGGAGAGCAGCGAAGGAACGACGAGAAAGCCGTCTCGTTGATAGGCCACGTACTGATCGACGGCGACTTTGAACCGTCCGGGCCGGTCGGCGGCGCGGGGCAGATGGCTCATGGCAGACTCCTCGTTGAGGGCGGCGCGAGTGTAGCTATAATCCGCCCATGAGGCGGGCCTTTGGTTGCATTTCGAAGCTGGCGCTCTGCGTGATCGCGACCGTGCCCGCGCTCTGCGCGGCCCAGCGGCCCTACACGATCACGAACTACACCGTCGACCTCCAGCTCGCCAGGTCCGGGGTGCTGAGCGTGGAGGAGCGCCTGTCCGTTCGGTTCGACGAATCGAGGCGGGGCATCATCCGCACCATCCCCTACGACTACGAGACCGGCAAGGGCTATGCCCGCCGCGTGACGCTCTCGGACGTCGAGGTGACGGACGCCAGCGGATCCGCGCTGCCGACGAAGCTCTCCAGACAGGGAGGCAACCTCTCGATCCGCATCGGCGACCCGGACGTCTTCCTACCCCCCGGAACCCGGCAGACCTACGTGATCCGCTACAAGGCCGAGGGTGCTCTGAACTGGTTCGACAAGGCGGGCGACTGGGAGCCCTACTGCGAGCTTTACTGGAACCTGACCGGCGACCAGGTTGACACGGAGATCTCGCAGCTGAGCTTCCGCGTCCGCTTTCCCAAGGTCTCGGGCCTGTCGCACGTCCGGGCGCGGCTGTTCGTAGGTCCGTACGGCTCGAAGGAGGGTCCGATCGTCGTCGGTCCGGCCAAGAGCGCGACGGACCCGAAGACGGGCAGCTCGCTGACGATCTCGACCGAGTCGGTGCAGGGGGTGGTTTCCGGACCGTTGCAGCCGTTCAGCGGAGCCACGGTGGTGCTGAACCTCCCCGCCGACGCCGTCCAGAGGCCCGGCCCGATCCAGCGGGCGAAGGCGTGGCTGCTCCCGAACCTGGGGTTCGGAATCCCGCTGGTCGTTCTGATCCTCATGCCGATCCTGCACTGGCGGTACGGCCGGGATCCCAAGGCTGGGCCGATGGTGGTTCAGTTCGACCCCCCGCTGGGCATGAGCGGCTCGGAGCTGGGAACGTTCCTCGATCAGCGGGTCGACACGCGCGACCTCGTGGCCGGCATCTTCACGCTCGCGGTCAAGGGCTACCTCACGGTCCACCCCGAGGAAAAGGGCCTGTTGTTCAAGAAGCGCACGGCGGAGCTGCGCCTCACGGGCAAAGAGCCCGGCGACGACCTGGGGCCGTTCGAGCGCGAGCTTCTGGACGCCCTGAAGCGGTGCGGCGACACGATCTCCGAATCCGACCTCAGGACCCACGTGGCCACGCGCCTCGCCTCGTTCAAGTCGGCCCTGTACGAGAGCCTGGAGGACCGCGGCCTGTACCCGACCTCGCCGCAGCTCGTCGTGACCTTCTGGCTGGTGATCGGCGCCATGGCGATCCTTGTGATGGCGTTCCTCACGGCCTGGCTCTCGCCGTTCGGTGACCCGACGCCGTCCATCGTCGGCGCCATCGCAGGCTTCCTGATCCTGATTCCCTTCGCCAGGCTCATGCCGCGGCGCACCGCCCTTGGGGCGAAGGTCCTCGGGCAAGCGCGAGGCTTCGAGGAGTTCCTCCGGAGGGCCCGATCCAAGGAGTTCGAGTGGATGGACCGGAAGCAGCCGAACGCCGCCCTCTTCGAGGAATACCTACCCCACGCGGTCGCCCTCGGCCTGACGGAGCAATGGGCCAGCGCGTTCGTGGGCATCGTGCAGGAGCCGCCCTCCTGGTACGTCGCCCCCTATCAGACCGGCATGTTCAACCCGGTGTTCCTCGCCTCCGACCTCGACGTCATCGGCCATTCGGTCGGTGCGGCGGCCACCACGCCTCCGCGCTCCAGCGGCGCGAGCGGCGGCTCCTCCGGGTTCTCGGGGGGCGGCGGCTTCTCCGGCGGAGGGTTCGGCGGCGGGGGAACGAGCAGCTGGTGACCCTTCGAGCGTCTAAGAAGATTGGATGAAGCTGCCTGAGCTGGAACCGAGGAAGAGGTCCATCCTCCGCGCCGTGGTGGTGGAGTACGTCGCCGCCGCCGAGCCGGTCGGAAGCGAGCTGATCGTGCGCAAGCACAGCCTAGGCGTCAAGAGCGCCACCGTGCGCAGCGAGCTCGCGGAGATGGCGGAGATGGGGTACCTGGAGCAGCCCCATACGAGCGCGGGACGCATTCCCAGCGATCTCGGCTACCGCTACTACGTGGACTACCTGCTGGAAAAGCCCACCGTGCCGCCCGAGGCCAAGCAGGAGGTGGCGAGCAGCGTCGAGGAGGGCGAGGTTCTGCTCACGCTGGTGCACGAGGCCACGCGGGCGCTCAGCCGCCTCACCCAGCTGCTGGCGGCGGCCACGATTCTCCGCGACGGCCGCGTGACGATCCGCAACGCGGTGCTCAGCGCGCTGGGGCCGGACAAGGCGCTCCTGGTCCTGGTCTTCAACAACGGGCACGTGGAGAATCGGCTGCTGGACTGCCCTCCAGGAATCACCCTCACCGACATCGGCGTGGCCAACGAGATCCTCAACCGTCACCTCCCTGGCAAGACGGTCCGCAGCCTGGTCAGAAGCCGCGCGCCCATCGAACCCGGGCCGGCGTCGCAGGCCGCGCTCATCGACGCCATCTGGGCGGTTTTGAGGAGCGTCGCGCGCGACATCCTCCGGGGCCAGATTCTGCTGGACGGCGAGGAGTACATCCTGGCACAGCCCGAAGCGCGCAAGGACGCCGACTTCGTGGACCGCGCCCTGCGCGCGCTCTCCGACACCGCCGCGCTGTACGAGGACGTACAGAACCCGCCGGAGGGTTGCGAAAACGTCACGATCGGCCACGAGAACCGGCGGGACGAGCTTCACGGCCTGTCGATCGTGCGCAGGAGCTTCTTCGTCGGCGAAACCGAGGCTGGCACGCTGGCCGTGATCGGCCCGCGCCGCATGGCCTACGACCGCAGCATCCCGCTGGTCGAGTACGCCGCGAAGGCGCTTTCGCACGTTCTCGGCAAATACCTGGGCAATTAGCGGAGCGAGAACAGGCTGTCCGGCAGGCCCGAGTTGATCTTCACGTCGACGTACCGCATGATCCCGGCCACCTTGCCCTCGGCGTTGCGCACGGTGACGCGGCTCGGAAACCAGACGCCCTGCGACTCCGTGGGATTCTCGTAGGCGAACGTCGCCATGAGACGGCCCGACTGCCCGTACCACTCCCGCCGGAAAACGTAGCGCTTCTCTCTGTCCACCCAGATCCGGTGCCGAGACGTGTCGTCCCACTTCTTCAGGTAGGTGAGGTCGAAGACCAGGCCGCCGGTGGCGCGGTCCACGCGCACGAACTTGGCGTCGAACAGGCCCGTCACCATGGAGGGCGTGATCAGGCCGAAATCGAGGAACGTCTGCCGCTTGCCCGGGGCGTCGGACAGGTCCTCACGCTGGTTGAGGCGCGCCCGCGGGATGGAGTAGACGCGCGTCGTGCCGTTCAGGATGTAGCGCACGTCCGTGTCGCCGATCCTCGACTCGAGTCGGACCATGAACGGCTCCTTGGCACGCACGAAGGTGTTCTTCACGCGGTAGGAGTTGCCGAAGTCTTTGTTGATCTTGGCCAGCTCGTCCTGGTACCCGGCCACGACCTGGGCGGTGAAGCTCAGGTCCTTCAGCCTCGGCTGGACGATATCCTCCACGCTGGCGGCTTGCCCGAGGGCGAGCGCAGCGATCCATCCTGCGGCGATGTTCAGCATCGTTGTCGAGTGTACTCCCGAGGGCGAGTCCCCGACCCGCGCCTCTCGATTATCGGACGTGCGAGCCGGCGGAGCGGAACGCC
>DPBN01000360.1 GCA_003516955.1 Armatimonadota bacterium
AGGCTCGCGGCCTCCCTTTACCGGGAGACACGAGACATGCCTGCGCACGTGCCCGCGTGGCTGGTCCGCACGGCGTTGCTCGGCGACCCGCTTCCGCCCGCGATCCTGACCCTGGCCCTCAAGCGGAACCTCGCCATGCAGGGACCCTTCTCGGAGTTCAACGGCAGGAAGTACCTGTCCACCGAGCGCATCGCGCTCATCAAGTTCGCGCTTCAACAATCGGAGGATACAACCTTGAAATCGCTGGTGAACGACCATCCCGAACCCGCCTATCACTGCGGCCGCCTGCTGGCTGTCCTCGAGCAGATCCAGCGCGCCGCCCTCGGCGACATCAACGCCACCGTCGTGGATCGCTACTACGGCGCCGCCTGCGCGAGCCCGGGAACGATCCTCGGCAACCTCGTCAACGACGCGCAGGCCCACCTGTCCAAGCTCCGCAAGGAGAAGGGCGACTACTGGGCCCAGGCCAAGCTCGCGGACATCCTGACGGCCATCGGAGAATCCTTTCCCCTCACGCTCACGCTGCGCGAGCAGGGCTACTTCGCCCTCGGCTTCTACCACCAGAAGGCGGAGGATATGAAAGCCGCGAAGGATCGCAAGGAGAAATCCACGTCCAACGAAGATTCCCAGAAGGAGCAAGCATGAAGCATCTGGATCAACTCACCGACCCCAACAAGCGGTATGACTTCGTCATCCTCTTCGACGTGACGGACGGCAACCCCAACGGCGACCCGGACGCCGGAAACCTGCCCCGGATCGACCCGGAGACGATGCAGGGCATCGTCACCGACGTCTGCCTCAAGCGGAAGATCCGCAACTACGTGGACCTGGTCAAGAAGCCGGGCGGCGACCTCGACCTGTCCGAGGAGAACGGAAAGGGCTATGGCATCTTCGTCCGCGACAGCGGCGTGGCCCTGAACACGAAGCTCTTGGCAGCCGCACAAGCCGTCGGGGCCGAAAAGAGCAAGAAACGTGAAGATACCAACGCGCGCCGAGAGGTCTGCCGCCGCTACTTCGACGTTCGACTCTTCGGTGGCGTGCTGACAACGGGCGACTTCAACTGCGGCCAAGTCCGCGGCCCGGTGCAGCTCACGTTCGCTCGGAGCGTGGACCCCATCATCCCCGGCGACATCTCCATCACCCGCGTTGCGATCACCAAGGAGGGGGAGAACAAGGAGACGGAGATGGGTCGCAAGGCTCTGGTGCCTTACGGCCTGTACCTCGGCAAGGGCTTCTTCTCGCCGATGCTCGCCTCCGACACGGGCGTCGACGCGGAGGACCTGCGCCTGTTCTGGACTGCCTTGGCCAACATGTTCGAGATGGACCGCAGCGCGTCGCGAGGCGACATGAGGCTCCGAGAGGTGTTCGTGTTTCGGCACGACGATCCGCTCGGCAACGCGCACGCCGGCAGGCTCTTCGACCGCATCCGCGTGTTCCGAAAACCCGACGTGAAGGCGCCGAGGCGCTTCGAGGACTACGTGGTCGAGCTGGCGCAGGATCCGCCTCTGCCGCAGGGCGTGGCGCTCTTCCGTCTGCTGGAGGAATGAGCGCCTGGAGCGACGAAGAGTGGGTCCCGGTCTCCGCGGTGGAGCACTTCTCCTACTGCCCGAGGCAGATGGCCCTGATCCATCTGGAGGGCATCTTCGACGAGAACGTCTACACCCTGCGGGGCCGGGCGCTCCACGAGCGCGTCGATCAAGCTGAAGACCGGATGGAGAGGGGGGTGCGGGTCGTCCGCGCCCTCCCCATCTGGTCGGAACGCTTGGGCCTCGTGGGCAAGGCCGACGTCGTGGAGTTCCGTGACGACCGACCCATCCCCGTCGAGTACAAGTCCGGCAAGGTTCGCGACCATGTCCATGCCAAGCGGCAGCTCTGCGCCCAAGCGATGTGCCTGGAGGAGATGTTTGCAACAACGATCCGAGAGGGATACCTCTACTTTGGGGCGAGTCGCGAGCGCGCGCCCGTCCAGATCGACGAGCGGCTCCGAAGGGACACCGAAGAGATCGTGCGAGCGATTCGGAAGCTGATCTTGGACATGAGCGTGCCCCCGCCCGTCGCCGACTCGCGTTGCCCGAACTGCTCGTTGGTCGACTCCTGCCTGCCCAAGGCTCTTCGGGAGATCTCCGCCGCGAAACGCGCCGTGAGATACGAACCTCTGAGCGAGAAGGACCTGCCATGACGACGTCTGTCCTGCTCAACACGCTCTACGTCGGAACCGAAGGGGCCTATGTGTGCCTGGAGAACGACCAGGTTCGTGTGGAGGTCGAGGGCCAAAAACGCCTTCAAGTGCCGCTGCACCACCTGGGCTCGATCGTCCTGATCGGAAGGGTCGCGATCTCAATGCCCCTCATTGCGCGGTGCGCCGAGGACGGCAGGTCCGTTGTCCTGATGACCGAGCACGGGCGGTTCCAAGCAAGGGTTCTCGGCAAGACAACGGGCAACGTTCTGTTGCGCAAGTGCCAATACGACTTCCATGCGGACGAGGGTCGCAGCCTCGAGTTTGCTCGAACCATCGTCGCGGCAAAGATTCAGAACTCGAGGCAGGTTCTGCTTCGGGCGAGGCGAGACGCCAAGCCCGAAACCCAGCCGGTCTTCTCCGAAGCGATCCACGTACTCGAGCAGGAGCTCGCGAAGGTCCCGATTGCGCGGACGTTGGACGAAATCCGCGGCTGCGAGGGTCGGGCCGCCCAAGCGTATTTCGACGTCTTCGACCCGATGATCACCACCCAAAGAGCCGACTTCCGCTTCGATGGCCGAAGCCGAAGGCCCCCGCGCGACCGGACGAACGCGATCCTCTCCTTCCTGTACACCCTCTGGACCAACGACTGCGTCGCCGCCTTGGAGGGGGTGGGCCTTGATCCGCAGTTCGGAATCTTGCACACCCTCCGACCGGGAAGACCGGGGCTCGCGCTGGATCTCGTGGAGGAGTTTCGCGCGATCATCCTGGATCGGCTTTGCCTGACGCTGATCAACAGACGGCAGGTCCAGGCGGAGGACGTGCAACCACGGGAAGGAGGAAGCGTGCTCCTCACGGATCAGGGCCGCAAGAAGGTGCTCGTCGCCTACCAAGAACGGAAGAAGGACCTCGCCACGCACCCGATGCTCAAGCAGAAGATTCCTATCGGGCTGTTGCCCCATGTCCAAGCCCGACTGATGGCTCGCGCCTTCCGTGGAGACATCCCATGCTACGCCCCGTACCAACCGTAGTCCGAACCGACCTGGTGATCTGCTACGACGTGGACACTGTCTCGGAAGGCGGCAAGCGACGGCTCCGTCGTGTCGCGAAGGCTTGCGAGGCGTACGGTCAACGGGTGCAGTTCAGCGTCTTCGAATGTAGCGTAACGCCGAACGATTGGGAACGCCTTCAGCAACGCCTCCTGGACATTATCGATCCTGAACTCGACAGCCTCCGGGTGTACACCCTCCGAGGACCGCGCGATCAGGTCGTTCGCGTGTTCGGCCGCGACGGAAGGATTGACTTCGAAGGGCCGTTGATCCAGTAGCGCGAACCGGATGTGATCCGTCGCTGGAACGTTCGGTTCGCGCCCAGGTACAGACTCGAATAGCCGCACGGTGTTCCGAGATTCGCACCACGGCCGATCGTGGGCCGCTCTTTGACAGGATAGAATAGGCCGTCGCACCCGGGGCTACCCCCGGGTGAGGATTGAAAC
>DPBN01000276.1 GCA_003516955.1 Armatimonadota bacterium
CCGTTCGGTTGGCGCCGTGGGCCGCCGGCGCCAGACCGACGATCAGGCGGTCGGCCTTGGGGTCCCCGAAGTTCGGGACGGGGCGGCCCCAATACTCCTGGTCCCGGAACGCGGCCCTTTTCTCCTCGGCGACCCGCCGCCTCCATTCCACCAGGCGCGGGCACAGCCCGCAGGCGACGATCCGTTCGTTGAGCGCGTCGAGTCGGTCCATGGCAGGTTGCAGGATACAATTCTGAACGTGCCGATCTACGAGTACGAACCCGTCGGTCGCGACTGCCTGATCTGCAACAACCGCCTCGAGCTGATGCAGAAGGTGTCGGAGGAGCCCCTGACGGTGTGCCCGTACTGCGGCATGGAGATCCGACGGGTGATCAGCCGGGCCCAGTTCCAGCTCAAGGTGCCCACGGATCCGGACAGGGCCGCCCAGCGGGGCTTCGTGACCTACAAGAAGGCGGATAAGGACACTTGGGAACTGGCCGCCGGCGAGGGACCGAAGGAGATCCGACGGAGGCCGGGCAAGAAGGCCGAGGACGACTCGCCGGACGAGCCGGGCGAACTGCGGGTCAGGGAATAGCCTCCTCGAGACCGGTGCTCTCCTCCCAGCCGCACATGATGTTCAGTGCGTGCACGAGCTGGGCGCCGCCGAGCTTGCCCCGCAGGTCCGCCGACACGCCGACCCGCAGCATGGGCGCGCTGCTGGGAGCGATCTCGAGCCAGTATTCGGCTCGCGGCGTGCCCTGCACCCTGTGGGGCAGCCACTCGCAAGGGGAGACGCGGCGCACGAAGAAGGATCGGCCGAAGGCCTCGTCGTAGGCGTCGGCGATCTCGTCCGGCTGGGCGAGGTCGTCCAGCGGCACCAAGGCCTCCAGCGTGGCGACGTGCGTCAGCTGGCCTCCCCGCCACTCGATCTGGGTGCCGGAGTTTGAGCCGACGGCCTGGAGCGCTCTTCCCAGCTCCTCGCGCTCGAGGCCGGAGAAGCGCAGGAGGACCGGCGGCGAGGTTTCGTCGGCGAGGACGAACCCGGCCTTGCAGGCCGGACCGAGCGCGATCCAAGCGAGCGTCGCGGCGGGGGTGGGGACGACGACTCGGGCTGCGCACACGATCGGGTTGTTGTCCATCAGCTCGGGCAGGCCGTAGGGGGCATCCTCGGCCGGCTCGCCGATCGCTATGGCCCTCGAGCCGAAGCGCAGACCGGACTCCTGCACGGAGCCCACGTTGGAGAGCTTCGGGTGCGCCGCAACCCAGCGTTCCAAGCCGGGAACGTCGCCACAGAGCACTTCGAGCTTGTCCTTCAACATAGGCTATCCTTCCAGCGCAAGGTCAGCTTCGGAGAGTATGGCATTCCGCCGGCGCTCTGCACGGCCGGCGGGGGGCTCGCCCAAGCAATCGGGGCGACATCCGAGAGGATGCCGCCCCGGCCACGCCGACAGCGTCCAGCGTTTCGGTTGCCGTGGCGCTAGTTCTTCCGCTGGATCACCGTCTTGTTGGTGATGTTCATCGGTTGGGCGCCCTGCTGGCCGCCCTGGCGGACGGTGATGGTCTGGTTCATCGTCGCCGACACGAGGGAGCAGTCCGCGAAGTCCAGCAGCATGGTGCCCTGGCCGCTCGAGCTGATGTTGCCCTTGGCGGAGATCGTCACCGAGACCTCCGCGAGGCTGCGCCCTCCCTTCTGGACGATTCGATTGAGCTTGTAGGTGTTCGTGACCTCCATCGGCACGCCCATCGTGGCGATGCTGTTCGTGGAGGTCCAGGTCTGGCCGACGCGGATGGGCTTGTCCGGAAGAACCATCTGGGTGGGTTGCTGGCCGCCGGAGGTCTGGCCGACGATCTTGCCCCTCGTGTCCATCTTCATGGTGGCCGTGTTGACTCCTCCGGTGGCCCGGCCGTTCATCTTCATCGGCCCGACCGAGTAGGTGATGTCGGCCACTCCGTTCTTGACGCTGTTCACCTTCATGGAGAACTCGGTGTCGAGGTTCATGGGCTGGGGCTGTCCGGGGGCGGAGGTGGTGGACTGCATCGAGTACACCAGCTTCTGCCCGGGGGCGAACTTCATGCGCATCTGGTAGGCGTCGCCGACCTTGGTGATCTGGGCCAGCGAGGCTCCCGACAGAGCGACGGCGGCGAGGGTGAGAACGAGTTTGCAGTGCTTCATGGTTGGTCTCTGTTCGGTCGAACGAACGGATCTGTGAGTTTGCTACGTTGGGTCGGGCCTCGAGGTCTCAAGAGCCAGCCACCCTTCGGAGGCTTGCGCTAGGTTACCGGCATCCCGCGGAGAAATGGGTCCGGCCGCTGGACCTTGGATCGGGTGGCCGGCAACGGGGGAAGGATAGGTCCCAGGCCCCATTGGGTCGGCTCAGGCCGGGGTTCGGGAGCAGCGTCCGGACCAGCGTTCGATCACTCCACCTTCAGGAGTTCCACCTCGTAGATGACCACGCTGTTCGGTGGCACGACCGAGCCGCGGCCGTACGCGCCGAACGCGAGCTGCGGGGGAAGGCGGACCCATCGCTTGCCGCCCACGCGCATGCCGACGATCGCCTTCTCGAGGGCGCGCAGCACCTCGCCCTTGCCGATCGTAAACACCGCCGGCACGTTGCGCTGGTGGGAGTCGTCGAACACGCGCCCGTTGACGAGCTTGCCGACGTAGTGGATGGTCACCTTGCTGCCGGGCTTGCCGTCCTTTGCGACGGCTCCGGTGCCGACCTTCAGGTCCCTCTTGTCGTAGACCCGCTCCTCGCCGGCCCGAACCGCGTCGAGCAGCTTCACGGTGAAGTAGAGGTCGGTCTTCGGCGGGATGCGGTCCGTTCCGGTGGAGCCGTAGGCCTTCTCCCAAGGGATCATGAGCTTGCGGACGCCGCCGACCCTCATCCCGACCAAGCCCTCGTCCCATCCCCTGATCACGTTGCCCGCGCCGAGC
>DPBN01000306.1 GCA_003516955.1 Armatimonadota bacterium
GCGCGCGCCGAGCCGCCGCCCTGGGACGAGCGGCTGGAGCTCGCCGTGGACGCCGGGCCGGACGCCGTGCTCCTGCCCCCGGGCCATCTGGAGGGTTGGTTCGAGGTTTCGCCGCAGTCGAGTCGCTCGGGGGTCCGCTTGGTCGGTGGTCCACCGCTGGTCCTTCGGGAGTTGCCCAGCGAACCGTGCGACGTCGGCGTCGTGCAGGCCACCCCGAGCGGCGAGCTGGTGGTGATCGGCCCGGACGGGCCCACCATCGGAGGCTATCCCAAGGTGGCCCGCGTGCCTGAAAGGGAACTGTGGAAGGTCGCGCAGCTCCGTCCGGGCGAGGCGGTTCGCCTGAAGCCCGGCGAGGGTTGGGGATAGAATCCCTTGCGATGCCGGAGCGCGTTCGGATCGCCGTCCTGCAGGCCGCGGATCGGCGGCTGGGGGCTGCCGTTGCCGCCGCCTTCGCGACGAGCTTCCCGGAGCGGCCGCTCGAGGTGCGGCTCCACGACGCCGACGCGGAGTTCCTCGATCTCATCGAGAGGCTCTGGAGGGTTCTGCTGACGATCGAGAAGTCGCCGCACGCGGTCTGGACCTGCGCCAGCCCCGAGGAGGCGGTCCAGGAGGCGCACGCCGTTCTCAGCCTGCGGGGCTGCTCCTCCGGGGCCGAGGTGCCGATTCCCTCGCCGGACGAGTGGGTCGCTTGGCCGAAGGAGGAGGACCTGAAGTTCTGGCCCCATCAGATCCTTCGCTGGGTCCGGGCGGACGAGCACCCCAGGGAACTCTTGCGGCGGCATTCGAGAACGCCGATGCACGCATGGATCGATGCGGTCGTCGCGCGGGCCTCGGCGCAGCGCTGAGGCGCCGTCCTGCCGGAGGACGTTCGGTTCGGATACGATGTCTGCGTGTCAGCGCCAGAAACCGGGCTCCTTGCCCGCATCCCCGCTCAGCCCCACCCCGTTCTGCCGTCCGAGGGCCCGCTCGCCCCGATCGGCACAGTCCTGTCGAACTTCGCCTGGACCTGGATTCCCGAGTGCCGCCGTGCGGTGCGGGCCATCGACCCCGACGCCGTCGACCGGGGGGAAAGCCCGATCCGCCTGCTGATGGACCCGGGCCGGGTCGCCCGGCTGGCCGAGGATGCGGGGTTCCTGCGCCTTGCGGCGGAGGCCGAAGAGGCCCTGCGGCGCTACCTGCAGGCCCCAGCCGGACCCCCCGAGGTCCTCTCGGCCGATGAACCCGTCGCCTACTTCTGCGCGGAGTATGGCCTGCACGAGAGCTTCGCCCAATACTGCGGCGGCTTGGGGATTCTGGCCGGTGACCACCTGAGGGAAGCCTCCGACATGGGCCTTCCGCTGGTGGGGGTGGGCGTCTTCTACCGGCTCGGCTTCTTCCGCCAGGAACTGGAGCCGGATGGCCGGCAGCAGCACGTCTACCCGCGCTTCGATCCGGTCGAGCATCCCCTGCGGCGCGTGCTGGACCCTTGCTCGGGCAAGCCTCTGGTGGTGTGCGTGCCGTTCCCCGGGCGCGAGGTCGCCGCGGCCGTTTGGCGCGTCGCCGTGGGCAGAACCCCCCTGTTGCTGCTCGACACCGACCTGCCCGAGAACCGGCCCAGCGACCGGCCGATCACGGCCCAGCTCTACATGCTCGGGCGGCGCATGCGGTTCTACCAGGAGTGCGTGCTGGGCATCGGCGGCGCCAGGGCGCTTGCGGCGCTCGGCATCGAGCCCGCGGTGTACCACATGAACGAGGGCCACTCCGCGCTGCTGCTGGTCGAGCGCATCGCGCAGAGGATGGCCGCCGGAGCCCCGTGGGAAGAGGCGACCGGGGCGGTCCGGAAGGAGGCGGTGCTGACGATCCACACCCCCGTGCCGGCAGGGAACGAGCGTTTCGACGCAAAGCTGGTCACCGAGCTGCTCGGGCCGACGCTCGACGCTGCGGGAATCGACCCCCGGCTCTTGTTGCGACTCGCCCGAGATTCCGCCAACGACCGCCGGGTTTTCGACATGACCGCCTTCGCCCTTCGGCTGTGCAAGGCGGCGAACGGGGTGAGCCTGCTGCACGGGAAGACCGCCGATTCCACCTGGCGCCCGGTCACCGGGAAGCCCGTGGGCGCGGTCACGAACGGCGTCCACCCGCCCACGTGGCTCGGCGACGAGATGCGGCGGCTGTACGAGGAGCACGGATACCCAGTCGGAAGTCCGTCACGGCCCCAGCTCACCGATCGGCTCGACCGCCGACCCGCGTGGGAGGGGCTGCAGGACCTTGACCCCAGGGCCCTTTGGGAGGCTCACCTGGCGCGGAAGCGGGAGCTCGCGGCCTTCGTGAACGAAAGGCTGATCCGCCAGCACACGAAGTACGGTTGGAGTCCCGAGGAGCTGGAGGAGGTCGGGTCGCTGCTGGACCCCGAGGCGTTCCTGGTCGGCTTCGCCCGCCGGTTCACGCCGTACAAGCGGCCATCGCTGCTCTGGTCGGATCCGCGGCGGCTGCGCCGGTTGCTGGAGCAGGCCGACCGGCCCGTGCAGATTCTGTTCGCGGGCAAGGCTCATCCGGCGGATGCGGACGGCCAGAGGATGGTCGCGGAGGTCTACCGCGTGAGCAGGGAGCGGCGGTGGCGCGGGCGCGTGTTCTTCCTCGAGGAGTACGACATGGCGGTTGCCAGGTGCTTGGTGCAGGGTGTGGACCTGTGGATCAACAACCCGATCCGCCCGTTGGAGGCCAGCGGCACGAGCGGCATGAAGGCCGCGATCAACGGCGTGCCGAACGCCTCCGTTCTGGACGGATGGTGGGACGAGGGCTACGAGGGCGACAACGGATGGGCCGTCGGCGAGCGAGAGGCCCCATCCAGTCCGCGCAAGCGCGACCGGCACCACGCCGAGGCCCTGTACGAAGCCTTGGAGGCCGCCAGCGGGCTCTTCTGGGACCGCTCGGAGGACGGAGTGCCGGTAGGATGGGTCCGGGTGATGAAGAGGGCGATCGCGACCAGCGCGTGGGCCTTCTCCACCCGGAGGATGCTCGAGGACTACGCCCAGGCGATGTACCGCCGGGCGAACTAGAGCCTTCTTGCCCGGCGCGGCCGGGCACGGTCCGCGGTCCGCGGCCAGGGAGCGTGGCTAGAGCCCGAGCAGCTCCGCCGCCTTGGGCAGCCCGGTGGAGGCGTTCTCGGCGATCACCGCGCAACCCCTTGGTGGGACCGCAGGCGGCTTGGGGTCGACCAGAACCAGCTTGGCCTCAGGCGGAGCGAACTGGGTGAGCATCGCGGCGGGGTAGACCTGCAGCGAGGTGCCCACGACCACCATCGCGTCGCAGCTCTCCACGGCCTCGGCCGCCGCCTCCATCTTGGGCACCGGCTCGCCGAACCAGACGACGTTCGGGCGGATCTGGGATCCGTCCGGGGCCAGGTCTCCCACCCTCATGTCGCTGGTCCAGGGAAAGACCAGATTCGGGTTCTTGGAGCTTCTTCCTTCGAGGATGCTGCCGTGCAGGTGCAGAACGGAGGTCGATCCCGCCCGCTCGTGGAGGTCGTCGATGTTCTGGGTTACGACCACCACGCGGTGGCGGCCCTCCCAGCGGGCGATCTCGCGGTGCCCCTGGTTGGGCTGAGCCTCCAGGACGGCCCTCCGCCGCTCGTTGTAGAAGCGAAGCACCAGCTCGGGGTTGCGGCGGAACGCCTCGGGCGTGGCCACGTCTTCGACGCGGTGGTTCTCCCAGAGCCCGTCGGAGTCGCGGAAGGTCTTCAGGCCGCTCTCCGCGCTGATCCCCGCGCCGGAGAGGACGGCAATCCTCATGCCTTGCCGATCCGCTGCGCGGCCCGCAGGCGGTTCACGGCGCGCTCCATCTCCTGCACGGCCTCGGCCGGGGTGACGCCGCTGACCTCTCCCCGCAGGGCCTTGCGGGCGTTCTCCAAGGCGCGCTGGGCGCGCTCCACGTCGATCTCTTGGGCGCGCTCGGCGGCGTCGGCCAACACCACGACCCGGTCGCCCTGGACCTCGGCGAAGCCGCCGCTGACGGTCACGTAGTGGCGGTCGCCGCTGGGCGTCTCGTACTCCAGCAGGCCCGCCTTCAGCGCCGCGATCAGCGGCATGTGCCCGGCCCAGACGCCGAAGTAGCCTTGGCGGCCCGGCGCGACGACCGAAACGACGTCCTCCTCGACCACGCTGTGGTCGGGCGCGACGATTGACAGGTGGAACGGCTTGCCGGCCATGGGGTTCTCCTCAGACGGCGGCCTGGAGCTTCTTGGCCTTCTCCATCACGTCCTCGAGGCCGCCGCAGTAGAGGAACGCCTGCTCGGGGATGTCGTC
>DPBN01000097.1 GCA_003516955.1 Armatimonadota bacterium
CGCCACCCTCAGGGCCGGATGCGAATCACCGTGACGCTGTGCGCCGGCAACCGCCGCTCGAACTTGGGTCCGTTGGCGCGGAACGGCGTCTTGTGCGGCGCGACCTTGCGCGGCTCCTCCAGCGAGTTCTCGTCCGTCGGCTTGGCCGACGTGAGCGTCTCGACGGAGCCGGAGAGCGGTCCCTCGCGCAGGCCCTTCAGGTCCACGTTGAGCCGAACGGGCTCCAAGGCTCCGTTCACCAGCTTCAGGATCAGCTCACCCGTCTTCAGGTCCTTGGTGGCCGAGGCGAAGACCTTCGGGGTGTCGCGGAGCTCTCCCTCCAAGATCAGCTCGCCGTCCAGGTAGCAGCGATAGCGGGGTCCCCGCGTTTCCACGCGGATGTCATACCAGCGGCCGGTCTCGATGCTGCCTCGCCGGTCGGCGACCACCCTGCGCGCGCCGGAGGTGGCGTGCTCCACCGCATGGCGGCTGTTGCCCCATCCGCCGAGGTTCAGCCACAGGTAGTCGTTCTGGCCGGTCACGCCGAAGAGGATGAGAAACCCCTCGTCGCCCGAGACCTTGCGGGCTTGGAGCGAGAACTCGAGGTCGCCCCAGTCCCTTCGGCCGGCCACCGCTCTGGTCCCCTCGCCGTTCCCTGTCTGTCGCAGGGCGCCGTTGAGGCTCCACGTGGAACCCTCGCGCTGGAGCGTCGCCCCGGTCGGGTCGTCCAGCACCGTACGGCCGCCGACGGTGACCTTGAGGGCCCTGTACTCCGCCTGGGTGTGCCAGGTTCCGACGCCCACGCCGCCCCGGATCGCGATCGGCTTGGCAGGCGGCTGCTGGACGCGCACGGGCAGCGAGCGGTCGCCGCGGTTGTGGGCGAACAGCTTCTGCACGTAGTAGGACGGCGTGCCGTAGGCGCGAAGGCCGTCGAAGCAGATCAGGTCGGGGTTCCAGCCCTTGTGGTTCACGTTGGCGAACAGGGGCGCGTAGGAGGCCATGGCCACCACGTCGGAGTTGCGCTCCATCCCGGTCATGAACGCCGCTTCCGCGACGGCGGCGATCAGGTTGCCCTGCCCGCAGCCCTGGGTGACGGCGTACTCGCCGACGTACACCTTGGGTCCTTTGCGGTCGTACGAGTCGTACTTGGTGGCCGCGTCGAAGAAGAACTCGGGGTTGCTGTAGTAGTGCTCGTCGATGAAGTCGGCCTGGGGCTCGCGGGGATAGCCGCCCCACACGTTGGCGATCACCTGCACCTCGGGGTGGCGCGCCCGGATCGCCTCCACGAACAGCCGGTAGCGCTCGGCGTACAGCGGTCCCCCGTTCTCGTTGCCGATCTCGATCAGCCGGAGGCCGAACGGCTTCGGATGGCCGTTGGCTGCGCGGAGCGCCCCCCACTTGGAGTCGGCGGAGCCGTTGGCGTACTCGATGGCGTCCAGAGCGTCCTGGACGAACTCGTCCATCTGGTCCATCGGCACGTGGTCGCGGTGCGCCATGCCGACGTTGATCACGAACAAAGGCTCTGCGCCGATGTCCTCGGCCATCTGCAGGTATTCGTGGAAGCCGAGTCCGTTGGTGGACTGGTACCCCCAGAGATTGGGCTGCGTTCGCCGCTCGAACAGCGGACCGATGGTGGTTTTCCACCGGTAGGCGGTGGCCATCGTGTCGCCCTCCACCCAGCAGCCGCCAGGGAAGCGCACGAAGGCCGGCTTCAGGTCCGCCAACATCTGCGCCAAGTCGGGCCGAAGGCCGTTCTTGCGGTTCCGGAAGGTCTTCTTGGGGAAGAGCGAGGCGTGGTCCACTTGAACGAGGCCCTCGCCGGCGGTGCGGAACTCGAGCACCAGCCGCGCCTTGCCGTCGGTGGCCTTGGGTCGGAGGCTCGCCGAGAGATCGGTCCATTGGTCGGTCAGCTCGCCGAGGCTGGCGGCCGCCAGTTCGGCGCCTTTCTCCGAGACGATGCGCCCGGTGACGGCCACCCGGCCGCGGAGCGAGCGGGCCTGCACCGAGAGGTCGTAGGCACAACCGGAGCGGACGGCCACCCCCCAGTAGCCCTCGTTCGCGACCGAGCCGCGGCCGCCGAACCGCACCTCGAGCGCGCGGCGGTTGAACCGGGTTGCCGGCTGCCGCCCGACGATCCGGATCGCGGAGCCGTCGCCCGCCTTCCAGTGGTTCGGCGTGTCGCCGTCCTCGAACGATCGGTTCCGCAGCAGCTCGGCGTAGATCCCGCCATCGCCGGCGTTGTTGATCTCCTCGAAAAAGATGCCGTACAGCCGGGGGTCGATCGGCTTTCCGGGGGCGGCGGCCTCCACGGTCAGGGCCGCGGTCTGGATCTCGGGGCGTTGGTCTTGGAGTGCAGGGTGCAGCATCGCGCAGATCGCCAGGGTCGGTAACATCCGGTCCTCCTTGAAGGCCATTCTAGCACAGCTATTCGAATTGGTTAGAGTGCATAAGCCCGGTGCAGTTCCGAGCGAGAGGTAGCATCGGGGCGTGAGGTCGTCGCACATCCTGGAGCTTGGTGGCGTGCAGAGCGTGCCGGTGTTCAAGGCGCTCGCGTCGGAGGCGCGGGTGCGCATCCTGGCCCTGTTGGCCGAGAAGGAGCGGAACATCAACGAGCTGAGCGAGGTGCTGCAGCTCAGCCAGCCGAGCGTGACGAAGCACGTGCAGACGCTCGAGGAGGCGGGACTGGTCGAGGGCCGGTACGTCGGCGGCGTCCAAGGCACGCAGAAGGTCTGCCGCTTGGTGTACGACCGGTTCATCGTGGGCTTCGAGTCGGAGGACCCGACCGAGGAGAACGTGGCGGAGGTCAGCATGCCCGTCGGCCTCTACAGCCGAGCCGAGGTGCGGCCGACGTGCGGCCTGGCGACGCCCCACGGCCTGATCGGCTATCTCGACGACCCGGTCTCGTTCCACTTTCCGGAGCGCTCGCAGGCCGAGGTGCTGTGGACCGCCGCGGGCTTCGTGGAGTACGTGTTCCCGAACACGATCCCGACCTCGGCGCAGATCGATCGGCTGGACCTCGCCATGGAGGTCTGCTCGGAGACGCCCGGTTACAACAACGAGTTCCCCTCCGACATCACGGTGTGGGTCAACGACGTGGAGGTCGGCACGTGGAGGTCGCCGGGCGACATGGGCGGCCGCCGGGGGCGCCTCAACCCGCAGTGGTGGGGCGACAACATGAACCAGTACGGCTTCCTGAAGGTGTGGACGGTGGACTCCAAGGGGTCGTACATCGACGGCGTGCGGGTCGGCGACGCCACGATCTCGGACCTGAAGGTGGAGCCGTGGAAGCCCACCGTGGTGCGGATCGGGGTGAAGCCGGATGCCGAGAACCAGGGCGGGTTCACGCTGTTCGGCAAGGGGTTCGGCAACTACGAGCAGGACCTGGTGCTGCGGCTGCACCACACGGGCAGACCGAGGACCTCCCAGAGGTAGGGGCCGATGGTGCGCGGGAAAGGACTCGAACCTTCACGGCCTTGCGGCCACTGGCACCTGAAGCCAGCGCGTCTACCAATTTCACCACCTGGGCACGCGGGAGAAAAGATACCCCAGACGCGGGCCGTCGTCAAGACCCTCCGGCCGGGGAGGCCCGCAAATCTGCCGGTCCTCTCGGGTCCCTGCCATCGTTGCGGGGTTGCCAGCCTCCTCGCGATGGAACACCTCCGATGGCGGGGAGCGGTCCACCGGCCCAACCGAACGAGACCGGGGATGTTGACGGGAGAGTACTTCCTTTCGGCGGGCCTCATCGGCCCGGAGCAGCTCGAGCTGGCGCTGAACAAGCAGCGCGAGCTGGGCGACACCAAGCCGATCGCGACGGTGCTGGTCGAGATGGGCTTCATCAGCGAGGCCGACCGGGTGCGGTGCCTCGGTGAGGTGTGGGGCATCCCGTTCGTCGACGTCACCCGCGTTGAGCCCTCCTCCGACGTCGTCTCGCTGGTGAGCCCGGAGCTGGCCAAGCGCACGAAGAGCCTGCCGCTGAAGAAGGAGGACGGCAAGCTGCACGTGGCGATGGCCAACCCGCTGGACGTCTTCAAGATCGACGAGCTGCGTCTCTCCACCGGGCTGGAGATCGAGGCGCTCATAGCGGTGGAGACCGACCTCGACGAGGCCATCGCCAAGACCTACAAGTCGGACGCGGGGCTCGGCAGAGAGATTGGCAACCTGATCGAGGACTTCGACGGAAGCATCGACCTCAACAAGGTCGGTGACGACGAGGAGGAACTCAGCGAGGCCGAGCTGCGCGAGCTGGGCGAGGATGCGCCGATCATCCGCCTGGCGAACCTCATCATCAACCAGGCGATCCACGAAAAGGCCAGCGACATCCATATCGAGCCTATGAAGGACGGCGTGCGGGTGCGCTACCGGATCGACGGCGTGATGCAGGAGGTGATGCGCCTGCCCCGCAAGGTTCTGGCGCCCCTGGTCTCGCGCTTCAAGATCATGGCCGACATGGACATCGCGGAGAAGCGGGTCCCCCAGGACAACCGCATCAGCGCGACCATCAACGGCAAGGAATACGACTTCCGGGTGTCCACGCTGCCGCTGACGCTCGGAGAGAAGGTCGTGATGCGGGTGCTGGACAAGGGCGGCATCCGCGTCGGCCTCGGCAAGCTCGGCTTCCTCCCGCAGAACCTGAAGCTGCTGGAGGACATGTGCTCGCGGAGCTACGGCATCATCCTGGTCACGGGGCCCACCGGGTCGGGCAAGTCCACCACGCTCTACTCGATCCTCAACAAGATCAACACCGGTCTCAACAACATCATCACGATCGAGGACCCGGTGGAGTACGAGCTGCCGGGCGTCAACCAGTGCGGAGTCAACGTCAAGGCGGGCATGACGTTCGCCGCAGGCCTGCGGGCCATGCTGCGCCAAGACCCCGACGTGATCATGGTCGGCGAGATGCGCGACCATGAGACGGCGACCATCGCTATGGAGGCCGCTCTCACCGGCCACCTGGTGCTGTCCACGCTGCACACCAACGACGCCGCCTCCGCCCCGACGCGCCTGATCGACATGGGCGTGGAGCCGTTTCTAATTAGCTCGTCGATCATCGGCGTGTTGGCCCAGCGCCTGGTGCGGACCATCTGCCCGCACTGCAAGGAGGCGTACCACGCCACGCGCGAGAGCCTGCTGCGCTACGGCTTTCCGATTCCCGAGGAGATCGGCCAAGAGACCCAGGGCGATCTCACGCTGTTCCGAGGTGCCGGCTGCGACAAGTGCCGAGGCACCGGCTACAAGGGCCGGACGGGGGTGCACGAGCTGATGGCGATGACCGACGATATCAAGGACCAGGTTCTGCAGCGCGCCGCCAGCCACACGATCCGCCAGCTGGCGATTCAGAACGGCATGAAGACGCTGCAGATGGATGCCGTCCAGAAGATCCTGATGGGTGTGACGACCGTCGACGAAGTCTTGAGGGTGATCTATGCGTAAGGTACGGAGTCTGCGCCAGGGCCGGGCGACGGCCCGCGGAGGGGGGCTGACATGGCGCTAGCACCGAGGCTCGCCGAGAATCCGGCCTTGGACCGGCTGCTGCAACAGGTGACGGAGCTGGCGGTTCTGCCGCACGTGGTGTTCAAAGTCCTCGAGCTGTCGGGCAACGAGGACTACCCGACGGCGACCATGGAGCAGGCGATCACCGTCGACCCCGGCTTCAGCTCCCGCCTGCTGAGGGTTGCGAACTCCTCGTACTACGCGCTGCCGAGGAAGGTCCAATCCATCCGCGAGGCGATCACCTGCCTCGGGTTCCGGGCGGTCCGACAGCTGGCCATGACGGTCGGCGTCTTCGACGTGTTCATCGGAAAGAACGACGCGGATTCGCTTCGGAGGCGCGCCTGGTGGCGGCATGCCGTGGACACGGCCGTTTGTTGCAGATGGCTG
>DPBN01000089.1 GCA_003516955.1 Armatimonadota bacterium
TAGTGCAACGCCTCGCCGAGGCGGTCCACCACCCAGACCTCGTCCTCGGCGTGCAGGAAGAGCCTCTTGGCGCCCCCGTCGTGCCAAGCGTCGGCCTCGTGCGTGGATCCTTGGCGCGCCCCGCCCCTCAGCTGCTTCACATCCAGGCTCCTGAGGTCCTGGCCGGTCTCCGCCCACCGCGCGAGGTCCTCCAGCCGCCGATTGATCGTAGGCCACCGAGACGGGTTCTCCTGAGTCACGGTCTTGGCGAAGTCCGGACCGAAGCGGATGCGATCCGAAATCTCCGGCAGGAGCCCCCCCGCAGCCTCCTTCTCCCACCAAGCGTCAGCCAGCAGCCGCCCGAACGCGGTGAGCCGGCCGCGGGCGGCCAGCGTCTCAGGCAGCTCGGTGCCTCTTGAGTCGAGACCCAGCCTCAGCCGGCGCACCTCCCGGCGCTGCTCGTCGGTCAGGAAGCCGAGGTCCACCAGCAGCGGCAGCCGGGGAATCCGCATGAGTTCCGAGCTGCCCTCGAACAGGTACACGGTTTCCTCGGCGTACAGAAGGCCGAGCGTCTGGAAGAACCCCTGCACCGCCTTGAAGCCGCCGGTCGTGTGGAACACGAGCCTCCTGCTCGGTTCGCTGCGGACCCACTGCAGCTCCTCGGCCACCCAGCGGGCGCAGTCCGCCAAGGCTTGGTCCAATCGGTTCTGGTCCTGCACCTGGAGCCCAGGGAACGGCTTCTGCTCGACCCGGGCTCCCTGCGCCCTCAGCCACCTCTCCACGGCGTCCGCGGCATGGATCCCCAGCACCGTGTCGCTGCGCACCAGATAGTGCATCTGGACCTCCGCCGCGTTGCCGGTGTAGCTGAGGATCCCGTTGATCTCGGCGGACCGCCTCCTCGCCTCCTCGGGGGAGGCCCGCTCCAAGGCGTCCACCTGCCGCAGGACCAGCTCCTCCAACTTGGGCCGCTCCCCGGCGGGGATCTCCGCCTCGCTGCCGACGTTCGCCCACTGGTTCAGCAGCTTCCTCTCTTCGGAGCTCAGGTCGTGCGAGAGGGAGCTGGTGCCGCACGTTGAGACCAGGACGATGGAACCCATGGCGCCACGTTACCCCGCCGTCCTCAGCGGGTCGCCAGGCGCTCGGCCGGGAGGATCTCGCGCAGGTAGCGGCCGGTCCAGCTGCGCTCGCAGCGAGCCACGTCCTCCGGCGTGCCCATGGCCACGAGCTCGCCGCCGCCGTCGCCGCCCTCCGGACCGAGGTCCAAGATCCAGTCGGCGGTCTTGATCACGTCCAGGTTGTGCTCGATCACGAGCACCGTGTTCCCCTGGTCCACCAGCCGGTGGAGCACCTCGAGCAGCTTCCGGACATCCTCGAAGTGAAGCCCGGTTGTGGGCTCGTCCAGGATGTACAGGGTGCGTCCGGTGGCGCGCTTGCTCAGCTCCGTGGCGAGCTTCACGCGCTGGGCCTCGCCGCCGCTCAGCGTCGTCGCCGGCTGGCCCATCCGGATGTACCCGAGGCCGACATCCATCAAGGTGACCAGCTTCCGGTAGATCTTGGGGATCGGCCGGAACAGCTCGCAGGCCTCCTCGATGGTCATGTCGAGCACTTCGGCGATGTTCTTGCCCTTGTAGCGCACCTCGAGGGTCTCGCGGTTGTAGCGCTTGCCCTTGCACACCTCGCACGGCACGTACACGTCGGGCAGGAAGTGCATCTCGATCTTCAGGATGCCGTCGCCCTTGCAGGCCTCGCACCGGCCTCCCTTCACGTTGAAGCTGAACCGCCCGGACTTGTAGCCGCGCATCTTCGCGTCGGGCGTCATCGCGAACAGCTCGCGGATCAGGTCGAACGCGCCCGTGTAGGTGGCGGGGTTGCTGCGCGGCGTCCGGCCGATGGGCGACTGATCGATGTCGATCACCTTGTCGATCTGCTCCACGCCCTCGATCGAGTCGTGCGGCTCCCACACGCCGCGCGTGCCGTGGAGCTCGTACATCAAGCGGGGATAGAGGGTGTCCTGGATCAGCGTGCTCTTCCCGCTGCCGCTCACGCCGGTGACGCACACGAAGAGGCCCAATGGGATGGCCGCGTCCACCCCCTTGAGGTTGTTCCCTCGCGCGCCGCGTAGCACGATCCACCCGTCCGCCATCCGGGGATCAGTGTACCGGCGCCCGCCGAAGGTCCCTCCCCGTCCGCCGAAGCGCAGCTCGGCAGCAACATCGCGGAGTCATGCAAATCTGTCTCGCATCCATCTTCGTGGACGATCAGGAGAGGGCTCTGCGCTTCTACACGGACACGCTCGGCTTCCACAAAGCCGCGGATGTGAGGGTCGGCGACTACCGCTGGCTCACGGTGAGCTCCGGTGGCGACACCGAGCTGCTGCTCGAGCCCAACGCGTTCCCACCGGCGCGGGAATACCAGAAGGCGCTCTACAGCGCCGGGATTCCTGCCACCGTTCTGTTCAGCGACGACCTCGAGGCGGAGGTCGCCCAACTCAAGGAGCGGGGCGTGGTCTTCCGGCAGGACAAGACGGACATCGGTCCCGTGTTCGTCGCCACCTTCGAGGACGGCTGCGGGAACCTGGTGCGGATCGCCCAGCCGAAGCGCCAGGCGTGAGGCGCGCCGAGGCCGGGATCCGAGGATCCCGGCCCCGAGGGACGAACCCGTCGGCTTAGCGGCGCCTGCGGCGCACCGCCACCACGAGGCTCCCCACGGCCAAGGCCATCGTCGCCGGCTCCGGCACGGGGACCGAGGTGGGGGCGACGAGCACGTTCTCCAAGAACCCCTCGTTCTGGAACTCCGCCAGCAGGTTCCAGTTCCACTGGTTGGCGGTCGTGTCGTAGTAGGAGTGGTACACGCGCCCGCCGAAGAGCGTCTCCACGCCGATCAGCAGATCGCCGGACTGCAGGTTCGGCACGCCCGACAGGTTCGACAGCTCGATCATCTGGCTCGCGGAGCCGTTGTACAGCATCGCATAGATCAACAGGTTCGGATTCAGCACCGGGAAAACCCGGAGGCAGTCCAAGGAACCGCCGTTCGTCGGCAGGATGCCGGCGGGGAGGGTGTGCGTGTAGACGTTGAGCGCCGAGTCGATCGAGAAGAACGTGTTGGTGGCGGCGTTCTGACCGATCACGGCCTGGTTCTGGAGGTTGCCGTACCTCGGGTTGCTGCCCAGCACGATCACAGGCTCCGGGCGCGCGAGCTGCGGGCCGTCGCGCAGGACCGCCATCGGGGTGCCCACGCCGGACGAGTTGATCCTCCAGATCTGGCCGGTGCCCTCGTCGGCGTACAGCAGGTCGTGGTTGAACACCCCGACCTGGTCCCAGTGGACGGTGGTGTACTCGAGGCCCGAGGGCAGGCCCGTTGCGAAGGTGGACACGGTGCCTCCCGGCGTGATGGCGTACACGGAGCCTCCTCCGCCGCCGGCGACGAACGTCGTGCCGGCCGAGAAGCCGGCCCAGCTCGTCGGGAGCACCGAGAGCAGAGTCTCCTTGTACGTAGCGCCGCCCGTCTGGGCGAAGTGGCTGAGCGCCTTGGTCGTCCTCTGGATCGTCGCGTACTGCGGCGGAGTGGACCCGTACTGGTACTGCACCACGAACCGGTCGTTCCCGGCGTCGTAGCCCATCTTCATGCCGCCGTTCACGGTCGTGTACAGGCTGGCGTTGATCCCGTAGAACGTCGTGATCGTGGCGGAGCCAAGGCAAGAGAGGAGAGCGAGGGAGGCGACGCCCGCCAATCGCCCGCGGCTGCGCGCGTCGCCCCTCAGGCTATCGAGTTGCAGCATCTTCATGGTTCGTATCTCCAACTGGGGGGACCGCTGAACCCCGATCCGGGGCGCCCCCACGGTCCCTCGCTGCAACCGAAGTGCCGAAAGGCCTCCCTGTTCCGTCAAACCGGCCCTTGGACCCTGTTCGTACCTGCATCCCTCCGTCTTCGCAAACGGGCGCGCGGCGCACGTCCGAATGGAATCCAAAGCAGCCTGCCGCGCCTCTATCAGTAGGTAGAATGGCCTAGAGGGCCGATCGCGGCCCTCCCTGTCTCGGCCGGACCGCAACGAGGGTCCGGAGGAGGAGAACCATGCCGAAGAAAATCAACGACAACTGCGCGGACTGCGGCGTGTGCGCCGAGGTCTGCCCGGAGCAGGCGATCGTCCCCGGCGACGGCAAGCACGAGATCATCGCCGAGAAGTGCAAGGACTGCGGCGAGTGCGTCGAGGTCTGCCCGTCCGGCGCCATCGAGGACCTCTGACGACCGACCGACCCGCGGAGGGCGGGCTCAGCGCCGATCGGCCCGCCCGGCTCCGCGGCACTCCGAACGGAACTCCCTGGGAGACCGCCCGCAGGTCCGTCGGAACGCGTCGTTGAACCGGCTGGAC
>DPBN01000090.1 GCA_003516955.1 Armatimonadota bacterium
GGCGAGGAGCAGCAGGTGGAAACTGTCCTTCTCCTCACCCTTGGCCTTGTTCCGGATGCCGTTCGGCGCCATGTAGGTCTCGACGCCCAGAATCGGCTTGATGCCGTTGCCGCGGCAAGCGTAGTAGAACTCCATCACGCCGAGCATCGTCCCGTGGTCGCTGATCGCGATGGCCGGCATGCCCAGCTCCTTGGCCCGAGCCACCATGTCCTTCACCCGCGTGGCGCCGTCCAGCAGGCTGTACTGGGTGTGGTTGTGCAGGTGGACAAAGTCTCGGCACATGGATTCCTTGGGGGTCGGCGCGGCGGGAGCCGCTCCATCAGTTTACGACGTGCGAAGGGGGGCTGAAGACGCCGCCTTTGGCGGTCACCGCACGAAGTCCCGCCCGTAGACCCGGAGCCTCCGGCCATCCGGCGAGAAGGCCCCCGTCGAGCGGAACGAGCGCTCCGAACTCCGACCGTCCGGGCCGATCGTCCTTTCCGAGCCCTCTGCGGTGAAGGAGCCTTCGGCCAGGGTCCACCGACCCTCGGCCTCCAAAACGCGGCCGGACGCCTGCCGGACGTTCATCCGAAACCGACCGCTGGGCAGAACCTCCAGGGTTCCCTTCGGCGGAATCTCGCCCGACTTCGCCGCCTGGGCCACCATGTCTGGCGGAACGTAGAGCGACCACTCCCCCGTGGGGTCCGCGCCGCCCGACCGGCACCCGACAACCGCGACCGCTGCCGCCAAGAGCGCTGCCGCTACGCGCCGCATGCCGACTCCTCGGTACAGATCCTGAGCAGCTCGCCCACGCTCCACGCCTGCCACGGGCAGCCGCCCGGGTTCTGCGGCTCGTCGCCGTCGTACACCTCCGCCACGCCGCCCAGACCGTAGTCGTGGATCAGGTCGCGGGCGATCCGAAGCACGCGCCGAACCTCCTGGCGGTCGCCCAGCACGCGCGCGACGGCCGTGCAGTAGGACCCGAGCAGCCATGGCCACACCGTTCCTTGGTGGTAGGCCGCGTCGAGCTCGTGGATCGGTCCCTGGAAGCGTCCGCGGTGCCCCGGCTCGTTGGGTCCGAGGGTCCGGAGCCCCGCCGGGGTGTAGAGCTCGGCCATCACCTTCCTCAGCGCCCGCTGAGCGTTCTCCCCTTTGGCCGGACCGAAGGGCAGGGCCATTGGAATCACCTGGTTGGGCCTCAACGACGCGTCGACGGGGTCCACCGTGTCGAGGTAGTGCCCCAGGTGGGGGTGGAAGAACTTCGCCTCGAAGGACGCCTCCGCGCGATCGGCGGCGGCCAGGTATTCCGATCCCGACTCGCCCAACCGCTCGGCGATCCAAGCGGTCGCCCGCAGGGCGTTGATCCACAGGCCGTTCACCTCCACCGGCTTGCCGTGCCGCGGGGTCACCACCCAGTCCCCCACCTTCGCATCCATCCAGGTGAGCTGCACGCCGGGCTCGCCCTGGGTGAGAAGGCCGTCGCTGGGGTCCACACCGATGCCGTATCTCGTGCCCTTCTGGTGGTGCCGGATGACCTCCCTCAGGGCGGCGAGGCACTCTCGCGCGAACTCCGCGTTCCACTCCGCCTCGAGGGTCCGGAACGCGGCGTTGGCGAACCAGAGGGTCGCGTCAACGGTGTTGTACTCCGCCTCGTCGACGTTCTCCACGAACCGGTTCGGGATCAGCCCGTCCCGCATCTGACCGATGAAGCTCCGCAGCACGTCCCGGGCGAACGCCGTCCTGCCCGTGCAGAGGCAGAGGCCCGGCAGGGCGATCATGGTGTCCCGTCCCCAGTCGCCGAACCAAGGGTAGCCGGCGATGATCGTCTTGCGACCCGGCGCCTCCACCAGGAACCGCTCGGCGGTCTTCTTCAGCGTCGGCCCCAAGACTCGGCCGAACTCCGAGTCCTCCGGCATCGGCGGCAGGTAGGGCTCGTCCGAGTCGCCGGCCAGGGTCGCCACCAGCAGCGCGGACTCGCCCGGCAGCAGCTCGTACTCCAGCTCGCAGGGGCAGAAGAGGTCGTCGCGAGGGTTGAGGCCCCGCTCCGTCTCCCTGAAGTGCTCGAAGCGGTAGTACCAGCCTTGCACCGGCGACCGCCTGGCCCCGTCGTGCCGGATCTCGAGGCCCACCCCGTCGTGCTCCACCACCGTCCGGTCCTTGGGAAACGCCACTGCGGCGGGGTAGCTCGGCGACTCGGAGAAGTTGCCGTGGTACGGCTTGTGGCATACCAGAGGCTTGAGGATCAGTCCCAGCGGACGGTCGCCCACGTTTCGGTAGCGGATCGTGGTGCTGTTGGAGCCGGGACGCATCGCGACCGTCTGCTCCACCTCCGCGCCGAGGCACCGATACATCCATCGAACGCTGTCCTCGTAGTCGAACGCCTCGATGTGTTGGTAGCCCTCCGGGTGGATGGCACCGAAATACTGGTTCGTCGAGATCCCGCTCTGGTGCCCCTCCACCCTCACGAACGCCTCCACCTTGGCGAGCAGCACCATCCGGTCCACGGGAGGCCGGACCGCGGCGACCAGCAGGCCGTGGTACCGCCGGCTGTTCACCCCCGCCACGGTGCCCATGGCGTAGCCGCCCAGACCGTTCGTCAGGAGCCATTCCCGCCGTGCCGCGAACTCGAAGTTGCGGCATTTCTGACCGTCAAGGTGGTAGGGCATTCTGGACCTAGTATGCCCCCAAACCGGCGGAGATGGGACCGGTGCCGGGATTCCTGCCAGGTTTCGCCCGCTCCAGGGCATTTGCGGGGTATCCAGGACCAACGATGGAGGAAAGCAACCCTTGGGTGGAGTGCGTCCACCGAGTTCCAAGGGGAGCGTGGCACGTGAGTATCGCAGAAGCACGCAGCATCGTCGGAAAGAAGGTCTGGCTGACCTGGCTGGACCGGAAGGGCATGGAGGTGACGAGGGCGGTGATGGTGATGGAAGCCACTTTCGTTCCCCTCTACGGCCCGTGCCTCATCACGAGCGAAGGCGACGTGGCCCTCAACAAGGTCGTGCGCTTCGAGGACTACCAAGAGGTCAGCGCGGCTTGACGGGCTCCGCGCCCCTGCTCCTCCGTCGGATCCAGTCCGTCAGATCGTCCAGGCGCAAGTTCACCCCGATCGTGAAATCGTCGGGGAACTTGCGCCAACTCACAAACGGCTCCACGCAGCCGGCAACCTGCCGCAGCTGGAAGCCATAGTCGTACCAAGATCGCCGATCCCAGTCGTACTTCCCCAGCAGCGCCAGCTTGGTCGGCCCACCGTGCCAGTCCAGGCGCAGGTGGAGCGCGGAGGAAGAGTACAGCCGGTCGAAGGCGAAGTCCTCGTGGCCAACCTGCCCGCCCTCAACCCATGCGACGCCGAGGTCCAGGCCCTTCGTCGGGCTGTAGAGCAGGCCGGTCTGAGCCTGAGCCCAGGCCATCTCCCTTCCCCCGGCATAGCCGCCCACGTCGAACCGGTTGACCCACGAGGCCCGGCCGCCCAGCGACACCCTCGGAGCCGCCAGCGAGCCCTGCAGAGCGATCCGGGACACCCCCGGCCCGTCGACCCTCTCGATCCTTTGTCCGCGGAGCTGTACCCATCCAGCCCAAGGGCCCATCGGGCCTCCGACCTCGGCGATCGCCTCGATGGGCTTGTTCAGGTCGGGATCTTCGGCGCGTCCGGAAGGCCGGACGGACCACTGCGTCGCCAGATAGGTGGCCGCCCGCCTCGTCCCCATCAGAGAGCGCTCCTGCTCGGGACTGGAAACCGTCAGCTGGTCGAAGAAGCCGTAAGGGAACCGGTTCCCCAAGTCCCCGTACGGCCGCGGCGGAAGCTCGCCCAACCCCGACCAACCGAGGCGCGCCTCGTAGCCGGGACGGCGGCCGTCCTCCAGCGACGTCCCCAGGCTCAGCCCTGACGAGCTGGAGAGGGGAAACGCCTGGTCCCACGTCGCAGAGGCGACGCCCTCCTCCGTCAGACCGAAGCGGGGCATCCGAAGCTCCGCCTCACCGGGGCTCAGGGCAAAGCGGTAGTTCGGAAGCCCGACGACGCGGCTGCCGAACACCGCGAACTCGGCCCGTTGCAGCTTCGCCCTGCGCCCCCTCTCCACGACCACCTTCTCCGAGCGGAAGGAATAGGGTGCCCTGCCTTGGGCGCACGGCGTGGCCACGACCCGATGGAGCGTCCAGACTCCCCCGTCGACCTCCACCGAAGCCGCCCGGAGCACGGACTTGCCAACGGTCAACCGGACGCGCTCGCCCCGGCCCGTCCGTCGCCTCCAGTCCCAAACGAACCGATCGGCCTGCAGCCGAGCCTCGCCGTCGTCCACCACCACGTCCCCCGACGCCTCGGCCCGGGTGGCCTCCGGGGTGTCCTGCACGGTGAGGCGCGACGCCGTCAGCACCAGCCCCTCCCCCTCGGCGCGAACCCCGCCCTCGTACACGGCCAGCCCCGTGGAGACCTCGTAGCGCTGGATCGGCGCCGATACGCGCAGAGAGTCCTGCTGGGCCTCCGGAGCCTCTCGTGCCAGCGCGCCCGCCAAGGCAACGGCCAGGGGCGTCCAGATCGGGACCATGGGCCGTCATTCTACCGCTCGGCCGGAAGGAAGACCGGTTCTGATCCGAAGCGCCCGCTCCAGGGCTGCAGGTTGGCCCGATTCGCGGTAAAGTGGTGTCAGCGAACGAACCCGCCCCGGGGATGCGTCCAAGCACTGAGACGGGTTGAGGCGACCATGTTCAAGATCGGTAGAGGCGCGCGCTCGATGGAGCTGGCCCTCGACGAGGCCCATTGGGTGGTCCGTGCGAGAGAAGGCCAGGAGCACTCCATGCGGCTCCTCATCGAGAGGCACCGCAACCGCTTGGTGAGGGTCGCATCGAACATCCTCCGCGACGCCAACGAAGCCGAGGACGTCGCCCAGGAGGCCTTCCTCAAGGCCTTCCGAGAGTTGGATCGCCTGCGCGACGACCAAGCCTTCTCCGGCTATGTCTACCGAATCTGCGTGCGCCTCTGCATGGACCGGCTGAGGTCGCGCCGTGCCGAGCCCGCCGAGTTCGAGTCCGCCACGGCCGACCAAGGGGAGGCCATCGAGAACCGGGTGGTGATCGAGCGGTTGCTGGACCGTCTGCCCTACGACCTCCGTGTGACGCTGGTGCTTCGTGAAGTCGAGCAGCTGAGCTACGACGAGATCGCTGAAGTGCTTCGGGTGCCGGTCGGCACGGTCCGCTCGCGGCTCCACGCGGCCCGGGAGAAGTTCCGGGCGCTGTGGCTGGAGGCGGTGGGGTGAGGAACCCGCTCGTCTGCCGCAAGTTCCGGCGCCTGGCCACAGAGGCCCGGGACCGTGAGCTCACACCCTCCGAAAAGGCCTTTCTCGGGCACCATGCGGCGGCCTGCAAGGATTGCGAGGAGTTCGAGAGGCAGACCAGCGCGTCGCTCTCCGCGATCGCCCTGCGGAAGGCTGCCCGATCCCTCCGCGGCACGCTCGGCAGGCCGTGCACGCGGTAGGTTTCGTCGGGAGAGCCGCTCATCACCGTGAACGTGTGGCCGTAGGGGCGCAACCCGTAGATCAGGCCGAGGAGGACGGCGTCGTCGCCCAGGTTGCCGCACCCCAGATACCCCGCCAGAAGAAGTCTAGCCATCGCTGCCCTCGTCCTTCCGGCCTTCCTCGCCCCCCAAAGCGTTCGGACCCTGGGCCGGCTCCGTGGATCGCACGCCGTCGACCGGTTGGCGCTGGTTCTCCGACCTGCCGAACGGCTGCTCGGGATCCGCGACGGAACCCCCCACCGAGGCGGAGCCGTCGTGAACGCCTTCCTCCTGCGGGACGGCAGGAGGAAGGCCCGCTCCCACGCCATCGGCGGCCGGCCGGGAGGCGGTCGGCAGGAAGGCCGAGATCAGCCAGCCCAGCAAGCCCCCGACCACGGCGCCGACGAGCACTCGCACCAAGCCCAGCCAGAAAGGGGAATGGATGTGGCAGAAGGTGTTCACGACGCTGGTCTGGCCGATCATGCCGACCGTGAGCAGCAACGCCAGCCAGCCGGCGTTGCGGGGCGCACGATCGCCTGCCCCCCGCCACCTCGCCCAAAGCGCCAAGGCGACGAAGAACGCGGGGTGTCCGATGAACACCTCCTTGGTCCGGGGCCGCACCAGCAGAAGCTGGTCGAGCAGGCTGCGCAGCCGGAGCTCGAGCCCGCTCACGGCACCGGGGTTGTCGTTGCCCGTGCGCATCAGCATGAACGCCACGGCGCCCAGCAGCAAGACGCCCAACAGAGCCTGCGTCCAGAGCACCGGCCGGGAGAGGGCTTGGCGCCAGTCGCACCAACGCGCGAAAGCCCAGCCTCCGACGAACGCGATCGGCAGGAAGTGCGCCGCCTTGACGCCGAGGAACTGCTCCGCCCGCACCATGTACGGAAGGCCGTTCAGCAGCCCGGCCACCGCGAGGCCACCCACCATGCTGACTCCGCAGGCTGCCACGAAAGGCACCCAAGTCCGCCTGCCGAGAAGCGCCTCCGCCGCCCTCAGGGCCAACAGAGGCGCGGCGATCGCCCCCGCCAAGGCCAGCAGGGGCCTGGCTCCCGGCACCCAGCAGGCCAGCCCCACCAGGCCAAGCGCGACCGCGACAACCGAGAACGCTCCGCCACCCAGCCCGTAGGACTGCGCGGCGGCCAGAACCAAGGCGGCGACCGCGAGGCCGGTCAACGCGAACAGCCAAGCCGGCCCGGCGGGATCCTCATACGGCTTGGCGGGCCCCAGAGCGAGGCCCTCGGCTCGGACCGCCCGGGCCACCCGGCCCACGAGCTGGGCGAACTCTTCGATGGGCGTCGCACCGGCGTCCGACATCGGTCGCACCAGCAACATCCGGATGCCCCGCTCGCTCGCCGCACGGGCGTAACGCTCGAGGTACTCGCGCTCGGTCATCTTGTCGATCTCCGCCCCTTGCGCCGTGTGCAGCCGCACGACGATATCCGGAGCCTTCGCGACCAGCGCGGCGTCGCCCGCGATCTTCGCGAACTCGGGGGAGACGTAGGCCATGCCAGCCTGCCGCAGGGCGTCGGCGGTTTCCGCCAGCAGCGACCGATGGCCGAGAACCCTGTCGCCCATCGGAAGGTACGCCTTGGCTCCCAGCTCCCGGGCCCACGCGATCGTGCCCCGAACCGACTCGGCCGTCATCGGAGCGTTGGAGCCGCGCCAGACGACCGTCAGGCCGGAGGACCATACCGCCTTGGCCTTCTTGGCGTCCAAGCCGAGGCTCACCGTGCGGAGCGCCTCCAGAGGCACCTCCGGGTTCGAGATCACACCAGGCTGAACCGCCTTGACGGGGCTCTGCGGGAAGCGGATTCGGATCGCTCGGACGATGCGCTCCTCCGCCCCGGGCCAGCAGACGATCGTTCCGTCCTCGCCGAACCCCAGGCGGTTGGTGGAGATCCAGCCTTGGATCGTCTCCTCCTCCAGCACGACGGCCTGCACGCCCTCGCCCTTCAGGACCGACAGGGCGCGCTGGAAGCTCATGCCCGAGGCCGCCGCCATCTGCGTGACCGTCGACTCCTCCACCGCCAGCGAGACGGCGCGGTTTCTGGCCTCGGTGCGCCAGCGGAGGCCCCCGCCCACCAAGCCAAGCAGCGCG
>DPBN01000244.1 GCA_003516955.1 Armatimonadota bacterium
GAGAGCGCCCGCCACAGGCTCGGACCCGTCGCCGAAGAGGCCGCCGCTCTCGCCGCCGCCCTGGAGAGGCTCCTTTATGCCCCGCCCGGTGCGGACTCGGAGCTTCCGCGCGATCTGGCCGCCAGGGCGCAGTCCCTGCGTCGGGCCGCTCGCCAAGCCCCGAAGGCCGAGCGGGTAAGTTAGGGGCGTGATGGTTCTGGGTCTCTTGGCGGTGGCCGCGAGCCTGCAGGCCTCCGGCCCGATCCCCGTTCGCCTGGCGGGCGGTCCCGGGGATTGGAGCTTGGAGCGCGGCGGCAAGGCCTACTTCGTCCGAGGCATCGGCGGAAGCTTCAGCCTGTCGCTCGCCAGAGCGCACGGTGCCAACAGCGTCCGCACGTGGGGATCGGACAATCAGCTGGCCCTCCTCGATCAGGCCCATCGGATGGGCATGACCGTCACCGTCGGCATCTGGCTGGGGCACCGAGAGCACGGATTCGACTACGCCAACCGCGACCAGGTCGCGGAGCAGCTGAAGCGCGTCGAGCAGGACGTCCGGAAGTACAAGGACCACCCTGCCCTGCTGATGTGGGGCTTGGGCAACGAGATGGAGAACGGCTCGGATCCGGAGCTGGTCTGGAAGGCCGTCGGCGAGATCGCCCGAACGGTCAAGCGCCTCGACCCGAACCACCCCACCATGACCGTCGTCGCCGAAATCGACGACGCCAAGATCGCGGCGATCCGCAAGTACGCGCCGGACATCGACGTGCTCGGGGTGAACTCCTACGGCGGCATCCTCAGCCTGCCCGCCCGGCTGGCCAAGGCCGGATGGACCAAGCCCTACGTGGTCACCGAGTTCGGCCCCATGGGCCCGTGGGAATCGCCGAAGACGTCCTACGGGGCGCCGATCGAGCCGAACTCCACCGAAAAGGGCAAGCGCTACGCCGACGGCTATCTGGAGGCGGTCGCCGAGCCGAAGGGCCGATGCCTAGGCTCCTACGCCTTCCTGTGGGGTCACAAGCCGGAGGGAACGGCGACCTGGTTCGGCATGGTTCTGCCCACGGGCGAGCTGCTGGAGGCCGTCGACGCGATGACCGTCTGCTGGACGGGCAAGCCGCCGGCCAACCGCGCCCCCCAGATTCTGGACGCGGAGTGCGACGTCTCGGGCAAGGAGCTGGCCGGCGGGGCGCCTGTCTCGGCCAAGGTGACCGTCCGCGACCCCGAAAACGACCGGCTCGCCTACCGGTGGTTCGTCCTTCCCGACCGCCCGGACGCGAAGTTCGACGAGCCGGTGCCGACCGAGGCCGAGGAGGCCGACGGCCCCAGCGTGCGCCTCACTGCTCCGCGGGACCCCGGCCGCTACCGGCTGTACGTGGTGGTCCGAGACGGCAAGGGCAAGGCCGCCACGGCGAACTGGCCGTTCGCGGTCCGACCCTGAAGGCGGTTCCCGCCTAGCGCGCGGCTCCCGGCTGAGCCGGCGCGGCTTGGTCGCGCAGGTCGGACAGCTCCGTCACGCAGTCCTCGATCCGTTGCCGAAGGTCGTCCAGCGACTCCCCCAAGCTCGGCGGAGCGACCTCCTGCAGGTCCAGGGTCTGGTTCCGGGCCTCCTCCAGGTCCGTCGCGGCGTCCTCCAGCGCCTCCAAGGCCCGTTCCAGGGCGGCCCGCACGCCCCCCGGCTGCCGCTCGAGCTCTGCGGCGGGCGGCGGGTCGTCGGAGTGCTCGGCGAGGGTGCGGCCCGCACCGTCCAGAAGATCCCGGAGCTCCCGCAGGGCCTGCTCCGTGGCCGGCTTGCCCTTGGCCTTGGCGATCGCCCCGTCGGCCGACTCCACGCAGTCCGCCAGCATCGACGTGACGGCCCCGAAGCCGAAGGCCACCTCCTTCAGCCGGGCGTAGTCCGCCGTGGTCCCCTCCGCTTCCGTCGCGGCCGGCGCCGCCGTGCGCGCGCAGGCCGAACCGAGCAGCGCCAACAGGGCCAGCCAACGAGCCGCGAACGCCATCGCGAACCTAGGCTACCTCTTCCCACCGCCGGACTTCTGTGGGATACTGGGCCATGTTCGGCTTGCCGTTGTTCGTGGCCGCGGCGCTCCAGCAGGACGCCCCCGACCCGTTGCGTCTACCGATCGGACCTCCCGGATTCGTGCGGGTTCAAGCGGGTCGGATCGTGGAGACCGCCACCGGCGCCACCGTAGGCTTGGATGCGGTCGTCCGAGCGGCCGAGGGCAGGCGCTTCGTGATCTTGGGCGAGTCGCACGACGACGCCTCCCACCACCGTTTCCAGGCCGACGTCCTCGAGGCCTTGGCGAAGGCCGGCCGGCAGGTCATCGTGGGGCTGGAAATGTTCACCCGCCCCGTCCAGGACCGCCTCAACCCTTGGACCCTCGGCTGGAAGACGGAAGACGAGTTCATCCAGGAGTCCGAGTGGAAGACCCAGTGGGGCTTCGACTTCGCCCTGTACCGTCCCGTGTTCGAGGCCGTGCGCCGGAACCGGCTGCCGATGGTCGCGCTGAACGTGCCCCGCGACTGGGTCCGGGCCGTCGGCCGGGGCGGGCTCTCGGTCCTCCAGCCGGACCAGCGCGCGCAGCTCCCCGAGCGCATCGACCTCGGCTGGAAGGATCACCGCAGGCTGTTCGAGGCGATGATGGGCGGCCACCCCGTCTCGGGGGCGCAGGGCGAGAACATCTACGCCGCGCAGGTCCTGTGGGACGTCGGCATGGCGGACACCGCCCTCAAGGCCATGGACCGCTGGCGCCGATCGCCCAAGGCCGTGATGGTGATCCTGGCCGGCTCGGGGCACGCGATGTACGGCCTCGGCATCAACGGCAGAATCCGGGAACGGACCGGCGAGCCGGTCCTCACCGTCGTGATGGTGGGCCGCGAGGGAGAGGTCTCCCGCGGCATCGCCGACTTCGTGTACGCCTCCCCCAAACCATGATCCCGATCCTCGCACTGCTCGCACTGGAGAAAGCACCGATGCACCTGACGCCGATCGACCTGCGCTGTGAGTACCGCCGCAACCCCCTGGGGGTCGAGGATCCCCAGCCCCGCCTGTCGTTCCGCCTGGAGGCCTCGCCCGCCGACAGCCGCGACCGCCGCCAGACCGCCTATCGCATCGTCGTCGCCAGCTCGGAGGCCAAGCTGGCCCAAGGCGAGTTCGACCTTTGGGACACCGGCAAGGTGCCTTCCGCCGAGACCAGCCACATCGGCTACGGAGGCAGGCCCCTCGGGATGGGGGAGCGCGCCTTCTGGAAGGCCAAGGTGTGGGACGAGGCGGACCGCGAGGGCCCGTGGAGCCGCGCCGCGTTCTGGGGAGCGGGCCTGCTCTCGCCGGAGAACGCGAAAGCCAAGTGGATCGGCCTGGACACCAAGCCCGCGCCCGACCCCGAGGAGGACGACCTCGCCGCGCTGAAGGGTGCGCGGTGGATCGGCTTCGGCGACATGATGAACGCCGCCGCAGGCCGCTACGGCTTCCGGCGCACCTTCGTCGCCGAGGGCGACTGCCACGGGTACCTCTACCTCGCCGCAGACGACGCGTTCCGCGTGTACCTGGACGGCCAGTTCGTCCGCCTTGGCGACAGCCACAAGGCCGTCACCAAGGTCGATCTGGGCACGATCGCGGGCGGGTTCCACACGCTGGCCGTCGAGGTGGCCAACTACTCGAAAGGCCCGAGCGCGCTCGTGGCGATCCTCGCGCTGCGCTCCCCCTCCGGCCTGAAGACGGTCGCCACGAACGCTGAGTGGAAGGCAGCCGATCGCTTGGCGGAAGGTTGGTTCCTTCCGGCGCACGACGACTCCCGTTGGGCCGCCGCCACGGAGGGCCCCGCCGCCGGCGAGAATCCGTGGTACGGCCTCACGCCGGTGCCGTTCCACCGCATCGGCCCGCCGGTGCACCTGCGCAAGGAGTTCACGCTGCCCAAGCGGGTCGCGCGGGCCACGGCGTTCGTCTCGGCGCTCGGCGCCTACCGCGTGTGGGTCAACGGCCGCCGCATCCACGACGACGAGCTGATGCCGGGCTACGTGGACTACCGCAAGCGAGCCTACGCGCTGGCCTACGACGTGACGCCGTTCCTGCGCGAGGGGCCGAACGCGATCGGGGCGATCCTCGCCGAAGGCTGGTACGGCAGCTACCTGTGCTTCACCGGCAAGGACCGCTGGTTCGGCGGCGTGCCCAAGCTGTTCGTGCAGGTCGAGATCGAGTACGACGACGGCTCGAAGGACCGGCTGGTCACGGACGGCTCCTGGAAGGCCTCCACCGGGCCGATGCAGTACGCCGACCTGCTGATGGGCACGCGCACTGATACGCGCGTCGACCTCGGCGACTGGACGCGCTGGGGCTACGACGACCGATCCTGGCGGGCTCCCGAGGTCGCCGACTCTCCGGGCGTGCCGGTCTTCCGCTGCCACCCCGGCGAACCGATCCGCAGACAGGAGCGCATCACCGCCAAGGAGTGCTGGGAGTCCGCGCCGGGCGTCTGGACCTTCGACCTCGGGCAGAACATGGTCGGCTGGGTCCA
>DPBN01000112.1 GCA_003516955.1 Armatimonadota bacterium
CTGCTCGCCGTCGGCCACACGACGTTCCTCCGCGACCAGCGCGACACGGCCGCCCAGTTCAACTCCGTTCTCGGCACGCTGGCGCTCGGCATGGGGCTGCTGAGCTTGGGCATGGTGAACGGCCGAAGGCTGCGCAAGAGGGGGGAGGACCGCTGGGTTGCGCTGGCCTTCTTCGTCGCCGTGGTGTTGGGTGTGATCGCCGGCGTGTACAAGTACTACGACCCCAACACCGCTGAGAGATCGTTCAGCGACGCGATCGTCTTCCAGCTGTTGGGCCCTGTCGGCTCAACCATCTTCAGCCTGCTCGCCTTCTACCTGGCGAGCGCCTCCTACCGGGCGTTTCGAATCCGGTCGGCCGAGGCGGGGCTGATGATGGCGACGGCGCTGATCGTGATGCTGGGCCAGACGCCGTTCGGGATGTACCTCACGGGTTGGATCGGCGAGCAGTTCAAAGCGCTATGGTTGCCGAACATCGCCGGGTGGGTGCTGCGCGTCCCGAACTCGGCTGTGGTTCGAGGGCTCATCTTCGGGACGATGCTGGGGGGCATCGGAACGGCGTTGCGCTACTGGCTGAACCTGGAGAAGGGTTCGGCGATGGGAGGTGGCGACTGACATGTGGCGCAGGCTGGCGGTTCTGGACCGGGTTCCGAGGCAGACGATCTACCTGCTGATGTTCCTGGCCTGCGGCTTGCCCTTCTTCTTCGACGTTCGGCTCCCGCTCTACGTCTGGCCGGAGACGAGAGCGGTTTTCGAGGTGACGGACTCCACTCCGCCCAACAAGGTGGTTCTGATCTGCAGCAACTGGGTGCAGGGAAGCCAAGGCGAAAACTGGCCTCAGTACGAGGCGCTAGTGAGCCACCTCATGATGCGCGGCATCAAGTTCGTTGTGGTCGCCGTCGACTCGGACCCGCTGGCGCCGCAGTTCTCCGAGCGCGTCAACGAGCGTCAGGCGACGAAGTACGGCCGCAAGTACGGCGTGGATTGGGTGAACCTCGGGATGGTTCGCGGCGCGCCGCTCATCATGGCCTCGATCGGCAGGAACATCAAGTCGGTCTTCCCGCGCGATTACCGCGGCTACTCGACGAACGACGCGGAGAAGCTCCCGATCCTGAGGAACGTCACGGGAGCCGCCGACTTCCAGATCCTGTGGGCGATCGAGTACCAGCCCTCGCTGGACTGGATGGTCTGGCTGGATCCGGCCGGAAGGGTGCCGGTGGCGTTCGGCAGCGCAGGCATCGTGACGACCAGCTGGTACCCCTACATCAGCTCCGGCCAGATGAAGGGCATGATGGCCGGAATCCGGGGGGCGGCCGAGTACGAGACGCTGGTGCGGAACAAGTACGGAAAGAGATACGACGAGGAGGGCCTCCGGGGCGGAAGGCTGTTGGTGCCGCTGGCCTTCGGACATCTCGTGATCATCTCGTTCATCCTGCTCGGGAACCTCGGGATGATCGCCAAGCGGAGAGCCGCAAAGGAGGCCGGGCGGTGAGCTGGTCCGAGTACTGGGCATCGGGCTGGGCGGTTTGGCTTGGGGCGTTCTGCGTCCTGGCGATCTACAGCTACCTGTTCCGCGACAACCCGGTCTACCGCCTGATGATGCAGATCTTCATCGGCATCAACGTGGGATACGCCGTGGTGGTGCAGTGGAAGGACATCCTGTATCCGCTGTGGTGGCTGCCGATGATGGATGGGATCGACGCCCTCCTCGGGCGCGGGCAGGGCTCGCCCTACGGTGCGCTCTGGGTTCTGGTCGGTCTCCTCGGCCTGCTGTGGTACTTCCAGCTGAGTCGGCGCTACCTGTGGCTCAGCCGCATCGTCATCGGCATCACCGTGGGAATCGGCGCCGGCTTCACGTTCAAGAGCCTGTTCGGGCAGAACATCCCTCAGGTGGTGGACTCCTTCCGTCCGCTCGCTCCAAGCGCCGTTGCGGTTCAGCCCCGGCGTCTATTCTCCTTGCCGCCGACTGTCGTGCCGCCGCTGCTGGATGAACCGCTCTTGGTGCTGGCTGGTGAGCGGGAGGCGGTGGCCGTGGAGACGCTCGAGGGACGCGAGGTCTGGCGTTGCCCGCTGCCGGGCCCGCCCACCGGACGCGTGAGGACGGGGGGCGACTTCGTGGAGATCCCGTGCGGGCCAGAGACGGTGCGCATTGACCGTCGAACTGGACGCAGGGTGGCCGGCGGCCCTCCGATCCCGCCCGAGGCTTCCGGGCAAGCCGGGATGGACGGCGGGTGGCACGTGGGCGACGGCCGGGATCGGCTGGTCAAGGCTGGAGTTGCCGCGCCGGATGGCGGCGAGGCTACCGTGATGTACTCCGTGGTAGCCGGGAGGCTTTTCGCGACACGCCTGGACGCCGACGCCCGCGGCGGCTTCTGGGCGAGCGACCCGGGCGTGCCCGCCAAGGAGCTGTACGACGGTGGACGATTCGTCTTGGCGGCGGACGGGCGTTCGGTGGCCGTCGTGGACGCGTCGCTGGGGAGCGTCACGGCGCGGTTTCAGACCACGGAGGCTCCGGCTTGGCTGACGGTCGCGCGGATGGCCGACCCGATCTACGATCAGGCGACCGTGGTGGCGGTTTCCCGCGGCGGAAGGATCGAGGGCTTCTGCGCGGCGGACCACAAGGTATCCAGGCAACCGGCGGGCCGTCTTCTTTGGAGGACGGAAACGAGAAGGCCGCTCGTATGGGCCGGAACAGCGGGAGGGGTGCTGTTCGCGGTTGGTACCGATGGCGGGTGGTCCTATGAGCTGCCACCCGTGCCCAAGGCCCTGGACGCGTCCGACTACTGGGACAACTGGGTGTTCGTCATTACCCTGGTTTCCGTGATGACCTACTTCTTCTTCTCGTTCCGGCGCGAGCCGCGGGTGGTGACGGGCGTTCGGCGCCTCGGGCGCTGGCTGCTCATGTTGGGGTTCGGGGCCTTCTTCGGCAACACGGTCATGAGCCGGATGAGCTTCCTCCTCGATCGGCTCATGTTTCTCGTGGACGACTGGATCAAGCCCTTCTTTCACCAGATTTTCGGATAGCCAGACCAGCCGAGCAGGAACCGCTCTTGGTGGCGGCGAAACCATGAATCGATCATGGCGAAGACGCTCAGGATCGGCGACCACGTCGTCGTGGACCGCGAGAGGCTGAACGACCTCATGGCCTCCATCCGGGCCATGGGCTACGAACTTCACGGCCCGACGATCAACGACGGCGCGATCATCCTCGGGCGGATCGACTCGGACGCCGACCTGCCGATCGGGTGGCGGGATCGGCAGGATGCCGGGACGTACCGCCTGGAGAGGCGTGAGGATGAGGCCGTCTTCGGCTATGCGGTCGGCCCGCACAGCTGGAAGCGGCTGTTGCTGCCGCCGCGCCGCACGCTTTGGCAGGCGGAGCGCGAAGGCTCCAGGTTTCACCTGTTGCCGATGCGCGACGAGGTGCCCCGCTACGCGCTGTTCGGCGTGCGTCCCTGCGAGATGGCGGCGATCCGCGTGCAGGATCGGGTGCTGACCGGTG
>DPBN01000004.1 GCA_003516955.1 Armatimonadota bacterium
GAAGCTCCCCTGCAGAGCCATCGGCCACTCGGTGAGGAACACGTTCTCCGCAACCAGCGCGTCGTCCAGGTCCGGAGCGCCGTCGGCCACGGCGGCCGCGCCCTCGCGGATCCGACGTTCGCGCTCCTTCGGGTCTGGCTCCACCTGCCGCTGCCTGAGACCCTCCAAGAGCGCGGAGAACGTTCGTGCCTCGAACGACTCGGGATGGTTGAACCGGTGGCCGCGGCTGAGCAAGCCGCTGCGCACCGACTCGATCGCGAACTCCACCGGCTCCCCGTCGAACGCGGCCAGAATCCAGCGGATCGGCCGAGCGAACCGCAGCCGCCCGTGGCCCCATCGCATCGCCTTTTCGAAGGTCAAACCCGTGATGGCGGCTGGCAGAATGTCCGCGAGAACCTCCCTCGCCGGACGGCCGGGCTCCACCCGCGTCGCCCACACGTAGTCGCCCTCGAGGCGCACGTCGCCGGGCGACACGCCCTGGCCGCGGCAGAAGCCCTCCAGCGCCTTGGTCGGGTTTCCGTCCGCGTCATAGGCCGCGCGGACCGCGGGACCCCGAACCTCCTTCTTGCGGTCCGGCTGGCGCTCGGGAACGCCGCGGTAGGCGACGATCAGCCGCCTAGGGGTCCCCATGGGCTCCGCGATGCGCTCGAACGACAGCCCGGCCTCGGCCAGCCCCGCCTCCACGCGCGACGCAAGCTCCTCGTAAGCCTTCCTCACGAACGAGGCCGGGAGCTCCTCGCATCCGACCTCCAGCACCAGCTCCGGCATGGAGGAGAGTGTACCTACAGAGTCTTCAGCGCCTTTGGCGGGAACAGCGCGAGGGCCGCCGCCCCGTGCAGCGCCGCTTGGCCGCCCAAGGGCGATCGGAGAACGCGGAACTGAGGCCAGCCCTTTCGGTAGCCCAGGTCGACCTCGATCCAATCGGCGGCGCCCACAGGACCGCTCAGCACCACGATCTCCGGCAGCCAGACCGCGGCGATCGCGCGGATCGCCTCCCGCACCGCCGCGTTCGCGCGCGCCTTCTGCTCCTCCGTGGGCTTCGCCGCCGTCGACACCCCGTCGAGCAGCTCCTCGAACGTCTGGCCGGTGCTCGTCGGCAGCTCGTGGAGCCTCGGGTACTGCCCCATCGATCCCACGACGAGCGACTGTTGGCTGCACAGCCCGCAAGCCACGCTCTTGCCCACCAGCAGGGTCGCAACCCGCCTGCCGGCGAACTCCGGCAAGCACGCGTGCGCCCACGCGGCCGCCAGAGCCCGGTTCAGCGACACCGTGGGCGCACCGATGGTCTCCGCCGTGAAACGGGCCGTCCAGCCCCCGGGCGCCTCCCACACGTTGCCGGAGCGGGGGTTCACCGTGCCCGGGCTCGCCACCGAGACGCACTCCACGTCCCGCTGGGCCACCACGGACCGGAACCATTGGATCCACTGGTCGGGACCACCCTCCAAGGGCGTCTGGTCGGTCTCCCGGAGCCTCCAGTCCTCGTCGAACAGCCCGAACCGCAGCCAATGGACGCCGATGTCGAACGCAGCCACCCGGCAGAACCGGCGCGAAGCCGCCTGCAGGAAGCGGCGGGTCTGAGCGGCAGGATCGGCGATGGCCGCCCCGACCACGACGCCCGACGCTCCGATCCTCAAAGCGGCCTCGATCTGCCACTCCTCGGCGAACTGCCCCTCCGCCAGCACGGGCCGGTCCGAGAGCTGCACCACTCTTCGGAGGAAGTCCCAATCCGGCCCGACGCGCAGACGGGCTTTGCCCGAGTATCCCGCGAGGCCCGTGGTTACCGCGTCGCAACCCGTATGGATCGCGAACGCGGCCGTCTCCTCGTCGTCGCAGTCCGCGACCACCAGCCGGCCGTGCGAACGGATGGCCGTGACGAGGTCGCTCAGTCGTTCCCCGCCCGGCCGAGGCCGCGACGTCGCGTCCAGAGCGATCAGCTCGCAGCCTGCGTCGAGCAATTCGCGAACCTCCGCCATCGTCGGCGTGGAGCGCACGGGGCTGTCCGGATACTTGCGGTCGATCCGACCGATCACCGGCAGGCCCGTGGCGGCTTTGGCCCTTCGGACGGCCTCCGCGCCCTCAACCCGGAGCAGCCTGGCGCCGCCCTCGGCGCAAGCCCGCGCCAGGCGCTCCCGCACCTCATGGTTGTCGAGGGCCGAGCCATCCGAGCAATGGACCGACGCCACCACCGGCGCCTCGCGCAGAAGACGTCTCAGCGACGATCCGTCCATCGCAAACCCCCGCTTCTATTGTGCATCCGGAAACCGGCCTGCACCAACGTTCAGGCAAGAAGGACCCGCTCGGCGAGGATCAGGGCGACGAAATCGTCGAACGGCTCCGGCGGGACCAGCATGGTGGAAGGCAGCAGCCGCCTCCAGCCCCGCCGCGGGTTGTGCTCCCAATACCGCTCGCGCGCCTGCATGGTGGTGTTCTTCTCGTCCACGATCAGAATCCCCAGAGACGGTGCCAACTCCCGGAGCACGTGGACGACGGGCTTCGAGTGCGTGCCCGATCCGACGATGGCCAAGTCGGGCCTCCGCACGGAAAAGGCCTCGGCCACGGCCGCGGCGAGCTCCTCCGTCCGGGCGATCTTGCGCCACAGCAGTTCGATCCTCTGGTCCGGCCCACGGCGAACCAGGGCGATGCCGCACTTCGCCGTCCCAGGATCCACAGCCAGAACCACCTTCTCGGGCATGGGGCGAGCCTACCGAATCACAAAGCGGATCTTCAGGGGGTCCGCGGCCCGCAGGTCTCCGTCGGCCACCGCCCGGAGGCGAACCATCCGGTTGGCGTCCCGGATCCGCTGGACGACGTCCAGAATCTCGACGCGCCCGAGCGAATCCTCCCGGCCGCGGGCGGGGATCATCCTCTCCTTGAGCACCCGATCCACGACGCTCTGCCGCACGAAGTCGGCGACGTCCTTCGCCACCTGGTCGTCGCTCCGCGTGCCGTCGATCCTCGTCTCGGCGATGGTCTCGCCGTCGCGGAACACGATCGGGTTGCGGTACACGCGGATCGTCAGCGGGACGTACTCGCCCCGGAATGCGTTGAAGCTCGCAGTGGCGATCAGGACCAGGTTCTCCGAGTTCCCGGTCAGGCTCCGCACGATCTCGGCCTCCTGCTGCGCCGCCGTCACCACTCCCGAGGGCGTGCTCGCGTCGAAGAGCCCGGCCGGAGAGCTCAGTCCGGGCAGAGGCTGCGCCCCCCGCTCCGCGGCCCTCGTCCGGGCGATCCGCAGCAGGCTCCGAAGCGCCGCGTCGGCCGCCTCGCGGCTGAGCCTGGGCTCCACGGGGTACCTCGCTAGCTCCTCGCCGATCGCGAAGATCATCGGCTCGGTCCGGGTCCGGCCGATGCTCTGCCTCAGCTGCTCCGTACGGGTGGCGAGCTGCTCCTCGGCGGCCTTCAGCTCGGCCTGGCGCTGGTCCCGCTGGAGCTTGATGCGCTCCAGGTCCGCTTCGAAACCGCGCAGGGTCTGTTCGTAGGCCTCGCGCACCTTGGCCAGGTCACCCTCCAAGCGCTGCCGGTCCGAGGCCAGCTGGGCGACCTCCTGCCGAGCTTGATCCACCTGCTTGGTCAGCCGCGCGTTCTCTTGGTCGAGCCTGAGGTTCTCGCGATAGGCGTCCTCGCGCTCACGGTTGATGGCGTTGAACTCGCGCTGCAGCGAGGCGTATTCCTTTCGCGCGCGATCCAGCTTGCTCTGCGCGGATTGCAGCTCCGCCAGGCGCTTGGCAAGGTCGCCGTTGAGCCGAGCGATGCGCGCCTGCAGCGCAGCGGCCCTCTTGCCCGCGACCAAGCTCGCTTGGCGATAGCGCTCCGTCTGAGCCTCCAGCTGCTTCATGCGATTCTGGAGCGCACCGAGCCTCCGGTTCAGCTCGCCGACTTGGCGAGCCTTGGCGCCGATCTCGCGCGCCAAGGAGAGTCGCTCCTCCTCGAGGTTGCCGACCAGCGTCTGGAGCCTCGCCGACTCCTCCGCGAGGAGCCTTCCGCGGATGAGCCACTCCCGCGCGTCCCGGCTCGCGGCCATCACCACGAGCACCGTGACCAGCGGGATCAGGACCCCCGCGCCGACGGTCATCAGTTCGGCCGTGTGGCGAGGCCGCAGCCCGAACAGGCTCAGCCTCTTCTTGCCCAAGCGCCGGCCCAAGCGGTCCGCCAGCAAGGCGATCACGCCTCCCAGCAACACCACCAGAACCAGAAACCCGACGCTCAGAACATCCATCGGCAGACCCCTCTCAATGGTTCTTCCGTCGGATCGTCGCCACCGCGAGAACCGTGCCGACCACGACCGGCAGGAAGCTCGCCACGATCGGCGGGACGTTCCTTCCCTGAGCCAAGACCCCCATCACGTTGCTCAGGACGAAGTATCCGAGGATGATCGCCACGGACAGCACGTAGCCGGCGGCCGCGCCCGTGCGGTGGTTGCGGATGCCCAGGGGAGCGCCGACCAGCGCGAACACGAACGCCGCAAGAGGCAGCGCGATCTTGTTGTAGTAGCCGTACTCCAAGTTCGCCACCTGACGGTCGTCCACACGGTCTGCCTTGGCCCGCCGGATCTGCTCCCGGAACTCCGCCATGCTGAACGAGTCCAGGTTCCGGACCCGGCTGGCCAGCAGGTCCTTCGGTTCGCGGTCCAGCCGTGGCACCTCCCGGGGCCAGAGCCCGTTCGTCAGCTCGATTCGGCTGCTCCCATCGGCGGTCACGATCGAGGCGCGCCCACGGATTCTCCACTCGCGGTCGTTCTCGAACACCATGCTGTCCGCGTTCAGATAGAACGCCGGCTTGCCTGAGTCCCTGTTGAAGACCACCACGTTCACTTCCTTCAACGTCTTGCGGGCCAGGTCGAAGTCCCTCGCGTTGAGCTGCGCGACCAAGACGCCCTTCTCGAACACCGGATAGCCGAGCGGACGCAGGCGATCCGAGCGGATCTGCTTGACGATGTCCTCCTTCAGCGTCTCGGCCCGCAGAGTGGCGGGGGGCACGACCAGCTCGTTCAGCAGGAAGGTCGCCACGGCCACGGCAAGCCCGAAGGCTGCGACCGGCATCATGATCCTTCCCAGGCTCAGGCCGGCGGCCCGCATCGCCACCACCTCGCTGTCGCCACTGAGGCGGCCGAAGGCCTGCAGAGAGGCCAAGAGCGCCGCCATGGCGAACGTCTTGGCCAGCACCCCGGGCAGAAAGAGCACGGTCATCTCCAGCACGGTGCCCGGCTCGACGCCTTGGGCGAGGTACTCCGTGACTTGGAACAGATACAGGATGGTCATGATCAGGGCGGTGAAGATCGCCACCCCGAAGGCCCAAGGCCCGATCAGCTCGCGCAGAACGAGCACCCAGAGCCGGCTCAACTCTCCACGTCCTCCCCGTAGCCCTCGGCCTGCGGCGCGGCGATCGGCTCGTTGGCCGCCTCGTCGATCTCAGCCACCTCGGTCGCGAACTGCCTGCCGAGATAGTGCTTCCGCACGAGCGGGTCGGCGGCAACCTCGGCGGCGTCTCCTTGGGCGATGATCCTGCCGTCGATAAGGATGTAGTTGCGGTCCGTGATGCGGAGCGTCGCCCCCACGTTGTGGTCGGTGATGAGGATGCCGATGTTCCGGCTCTTCAGGCGGAAGATGATCTCCTGGATCTCCTCGATCGTGACCGGATCGATGCCGGTGAACGGTTCGTCCAGCAGGATGAACTTCGGGTCGGAGGCCAGCGCCCGGGCCACCTCCACCCTCCGCCGCTCGCCGCCAGAGAGCACCGTGGCCGGAACGTTGAGCAACCGGTCCACGTGGAGCTCCTCGGCGAGCGCCCGGATTCGCTCCGCCATCTCGGCTCGCGGGAAGCCGCGGGCCTCCAAAGCCAGACGGATGTTGTCCGCGACCGTCAGGCGGCGGAACACGCTCGGCTCCTGCGCCAGGTAACCGATGCCGGCGCGCGCCCGCAGGTACATCGGAAGCCGGGTGATGTCCCGGTCGTCCAGAAACACCCTGCCTCCGTCGGGCCGGACCAGCCCCACGACCATGTAGAAGGTCGTCGTCTTCCCCGCGCCGTTCGGACCCAGAAGGCCGACGATCTCGCCCTGGTCCACCGTGAAGCTCACGTCCCGGACGACCGTGCGCCCGCGGTATCGCTTCACCAGCCCTTCCGCGCGGATTCTCATCGCTCAGCCGCCGCCTTCCGCCTGACCGCCGATTCTGCGGGAGTGCCCTCCAGCTCCACGCTGGTTGGGTTCTTCGCGGCATCCAGGCGGATGGTCGCCTTGTTCGCCCAAGCCTCGCCGCCGTAGAACAGATCCTCGCCCCGCAGATGCACGTTGCCGACCAGCACCAGAACCCCCTGCGCGGAGTCGTAGGACAGGCGGTCCGAGGTTCCGTCCAAATCCAGTCCCTTGTCGCCCTGCCGGACGAAGCGGAAGCGCACGCCACCGTCCACCTCCAGGCTCTTCACGGCCTCGCTCGGGGCGCTTCCCGAAACCGGGGCCAAGGCGGCGGTCGCGTTCTGACCACGAATGTCGAACGACTGCTTGGTGGCCGGCTCCTCCTGTGTGAGCCGCACGCCGCCCCTCAGCCTCAGCTGCGAGCTCGCAGAGGCGTACGATGCATTCCCGCTCTCCACACGCAGGGTCGTCGGAGACCGCTGGGCCGAGCCTCGCTGGAAGGTCGCCCGCACCTGGCCGGACAGGTCGGCCGACACGAGCTCGAACGCCTCGCCTTGGCGGACGACCAAGCCCTCGATCCGGTTCGCGCGCGCCTCCATGGCCTGACGGGACCACTTGGCCACCACGGGCTGCCCAACCCCTAGGAACGAAAGCCGGTTGCCGTCCAGCCGACGGGTGGCCCAGCTGGCGAAACCCGTAACCTCCATCGTGCCCCCCTTGTCCCGGAACACGATCTTCTGGCCCTGGAATCCCGCCAGCAACAGGCTGGCGATCCCGATCCACGCGAGTCGTGCTTTCATCGCTTGTTCCAACGCTCCTTGCTCCCGTGACCCGCCTCGAACAGGTCCGGCGTGCTGAAGTAGGTCAGGTCCGGCGTTGCCCACAGCTCCGGAAACGGTCCAACGGAATAGGCCGCCGTCTCCAAGACGACCCCGCCCCGGGCCTTGACCGTGCTGGCCGCGGCATCCCAAAGGACCTCCTCGCACCGCAGGCGCGCCGGGGGGTCCTGAGCCTCCAGCCGTACGCGGCCGGAGAGCTTCAGCCAATCCTCCTTCTGCCGGGCCTCGGCGCGATCCGCCTCGAAGGAGGTCCTCTCGCCGTTCCGCCCAAAGAGGGCGCCCCGCACTCGGTCCATGGTGCCGCCGAACGAGCCGTCCGAGCCGTAGTCCAGCGAGGCCGACGCCCATTGGACGGTCCAGAGCTTCCGACCGGTTCGAGGATCGGTCCGCGCGAGCTCGCCCTGCGAGGCCTCCATCGACCGAGGCTCGGGGGCGGGGTTGTCCCGCTGCTGCGGCCGGGGGGCGGCGCAACCGAGCGCGAGGCCGCAGATCACGACGGCGACACCGGCAGTACGGATCGCATCCTCCTTCGAGCCAGCCTGCCCGTGTG
>DPBN01000002.1 GCA_003516955.1 Armatimonadota bacterium
AGCAGCCGGCACTGGCCCAGCGCGAACCGCTCCCACATCTCCATGGCCGTCGCCTCGTAGGCGCGGAAGCCGTCCAAGGACCGCACCAACAGGCCTTGGCGGCCCTCCGGACGCAGGCGGAGGTCGACGGTGAGCGGCGATCCGAGCGTGCGGAGCCGCCCGACCTCGCCGAGGAAGACCTGGGCCGACTCCTCGGCCGCGCGGTGGTCCTCGCCGTCCTCGATCAGCAGCAGCAAGTCGGCGTCGGAGGCCAGCGTCTGCTCGTCGATGGCGAAGCTGCCGAGCGCGACCGCGCCGAACTTCGCGCCGACCCTCCGCGCCACCGCCTTCAGGGAGGCCTCGGCCCACCGGGTCAGGCGCTCCGACAGGTCGAACGACGGCTCCAGCACCCATCGGGCGGCCAACCGGAGGCAGGCGTCCCGGATGGCGGACGCGGCGGCCTCGATCGGCTCTCCTCCGCGCAGGCGCTCCACGCGAGCGGCGGGGTCCGCCTCCTCCTCGATCTCGCCGCTGAAGATCTGCTCGATCAAGGACAGGTTTGAGCCGATCAAGTTGGATAAAACAGGCGCGTGGGCCAGCAGGCGGGCCAAGCGATCGAGGCTGCCCTCGTTCTCGATCAGGGCCCGGTAGAACGGGTCCGGCTCGGGAAGGGTGTCCAGCCACGCAGCACCGAGCGGCCCGACCGAGCCGAGCCGCACGATCGCGCGCTCGCGAGGGCTGTCTTGACGGACCCTGCCCAGGCGCCCGCAGACGGACTGGATGATGGCACGGTGCGAGGAGAGCTGCCTGGAGAGGCCCTCCCAGCCGCGCAGGCCCATGCTCTTGGCCAGGTAGCGGCGCTGGGCGGGGTCGGTCGGGAGCGAATGGGTCTGCACGTCGCCGACGAGCTGGCAACGGTGCTCCAGCTGTCGAAGGAAGCGGTAGGCGGCGATGAGCGCGAAGGCGTCGTCCTCCGGCAGGACGCCGGCGGAGGCCAGCGCCCGGAGCGCGTCGCACGTCGCGTGCGCCCGGACCGCAGCGTGATCGGCGCCGTGGATCGTCTGCAGGATCTGCGTGAAGAACTCCACGTCGCGGATGCCGCCGGCGCCGCGCTTCAGGTCGTCGCCCTTGGCGATCTCCTCGATCCGCGCCCGGAGCTGCCACGCCTCCTCGATCGCTATGTCGCCGACCTTGCGCCGGAAGCAGTGCTCGCGGCGCATGGCATCCCAGCGCTCGACCAGCTCGGGCGGGCCCACGATCGGGCGGGACCGGACCAGCGCGAGCCGCTCCCACCCCTCGGCGTACGATCGGTAGTAGGCCTCGTGGGCCCTCATGCTCCGCACCAGCCCGCCGGCTCCGCCATAGGGTCGGAGGCGAAGGTCGACGCGGTAGAGCGCGCCTCGCCCCATCCGGTCACCCAGCACGCGGTTGAGCAGCTCGGCCAGGCGCGACAGGTGCGTCTCCTGCCTCTCGTCCAGCCCGTCGGGGCACACGTACACGAGGTCCACGTCGGACGAATAGTTCAACTCTCGTCCGCCCAACTTACCAAAACCGACGACCATCAGCGGGGGCAGGTCGTCCACCGACCTTCGGAGGCGGTACTCCTCCGCTGCCACCTCGAGCGCGAGCGCGATCAGAGCGTCGGCGAGATCCGACAGGGCGCGCCAGACCGACTCCTCGTCCCAGCGCCGGTACAGGTCGTTGACGACCGTCACGAGGGTCCACCGCTGGCGCAGGAACCGGAGGCGGTCCAGGCGGTGCGAGAACGAGACGGCCGCCTTGAGGAGCGCGCGCCCCTCGGCCAGCACCGAGTCGACCGTCGGCTTGGCGTCCAGCGCCTCCGGCTCGAACAGCAGGCCCGAGAGCTCCGGGTTCTGGATGAGGCTGTCCGCGATCGGCTGGCTGGCGCCCATGAGCGTGGCCATCAGCCTGGCGGCCGAGGGAAAGAGCAGCAGGTTCTCCACCTGCATGGCCGGATTCGAGCTGGCCATCACCCACCGCTCGAGGTTCAGAAGCGCGAGATCCGGGTTCGGGCTGGCGTCGAAGGCTCGGTCCAGCAGCGGACCAACGTCCCGACCGGCAAGCCTCTCGAACGCCTCCTGAATCCTCTTCCGCTGCTCCGGGTTCGCGAACTCCGCCAAAGACGCCGATCTCCCGCCCTATTTTGGCCTCTTGGGCCTGGCCGCGCTCTCGGGGCCTCCCGACAGGAACCACGCGCAGCGGTCGCGCACCGGGCAACGGTCGCACGCCGGCTTCTGCGCGGAGCAGAGGTGCCGCCCGTGCTGGATCAGCGTGGTGTGGAACCGGAACGCCAGCCCCGGGGGCACGAGCCGCAGCAGAGCGTCGTGGGCCTTCGCCTCACCGATCTTGCGGTCGTAGAGCCCCAGCCGCCAGCCCACCCGGAACACGTGCGTGTCGACCGGGATCGCGCCCATGCCGAAGCTGAAGCAGAGCACGATGCTGGCGGTCTTGGGACCCACTCCCGGTAGGTCCATCAGCCAGGCCCTCGCCTCCTCCATCGGCAGGTCCCGCAGGTGGTCCAGGCTGTAGGAGCCCACGCGCTCGCGGATCGCCTTCAGCGCGCCGACGATGCTGCGGGCCTTCTGGTTGGCCAAGCCCGCCTGGCGCACCACCTCGGCCACAGCCTCGGGGCCGGCGTCCACCACGGCCTGCCAGTCGGGGTAGGTCTCGCGCAGGCGGGTGAACGCCGGGAAACTGTTGGCGTCGGCCGTGTGTTGACTCAGAATGCAGCTCACCAACTCCTCCACGGGGTCGAAGCGCGGCACGAACCGCGGCCGGCCGTAGAGGGTCTCCAGGTCCGAGAGGAGGCGTTCGATCGCCTCGGGGGTCCATTCGGTGGGCACGTCGGGTAGCTTACACCCGGGTTGCGATTCCGATCGTTCCAGGAGAGTGCGCGACATGACCAAGAGGGAGTTTCGAAGGGTTGCGGTGGTGATGGCCGGCGGGTCCGGCGAGCGGTTTTGGCCTCTCTCGCGGCGCCACAGGCCCAAGCAGCTGCTGCGCCTGACCAGCCCCGACGAGACGCTGCTCGAGGAGTCGCTGCGCAGGGCCCAGCCGCTGGTTCGGCAGGGCGACCTGTACGTGGCGACCGCCTCCAACCTGCTTGAGGCCGTGCGCGCGGCGAGACTTCTGCCCGACGCCAACGTGCTGGCCGAGCCGATGCGGCGCAACACCCTCGGCGGCGTGGTGTGGACCGTGGCGAACCTGTGCGCCCGCTACGGGGACCAGGCCGACAAGGTTTCCGTGGCGATGCTCACGTCGGACCACAAGATCGCGCCGGAGAAGCGGTTCCGCGAGGTGGTCCAGGCGGCGTACTCGGCGGTGGAGAAGCACGGCGGCCTCGCCACGATCGGCATCGAGCCGAAGAGGCCCGAAACGGGCTACGGGTACATCCACTATGACAAGCAGAAGGCGGAGGTCTACCCGCACGGGGTCGAGGTGCGGCCCGTCCTCGGCTTCAAGGAAAAGCCCAGCCGAGACCTGGCCGAGGAATACCTGGAATCGGGGGACCACGCTTGGAACAGCGGCATGCTGCTCTTCACCGTGCCGAGCTTCCTGCACGAGCTGGAGCTGGCCGACCCCGGGCTGGCGGAGACCACGCGCCGGGTGATCGAAGCCCTGAGGGCCGGCGACCACGCCGCCGCCGAGCACGCCTTCGCCGAGCTGCCGAACATCTCCATCGACTACGCCCTGCTCGAGCGGTCGCGCAACGTGCACATGGCCTTCGGAGACTTCGAGTGGGACGACGTGGGCTCCCTGGACGCGCTCGAGCGGAACTTCCCTCTGGACCGCTACGGCAACATGGTGTACGGCATGGCGGTGGTGGACGAGAGCACGGGCTCGATCGTGTACAACGACGACCCGGAGAAGGTGGTGTGCGCGTTCGGCATCCACGGTCTGGTGGTGGTTGCGACCCGCGACGCGGTGCTGATCTGCCCGAAGCACGAGACCCAGCGGGTGAAGGAGTTCCTCACCCGGATCCACGAGCGGCACCTCTGAGGCGGGCGTCCGCCCGCGTTGGCGGATGGGTGCTCCGTGCCCCGCGGGATGAAGAGAGCGGCGCCAAACCGACGGAGTCGCGCCTCCTCCGGCGCGGCTAGTAGGTGAGCTTCCAGCCCTCGCGCTTGGCGCGGTCCCAGTCCCACACGAACATCCACCAGTTGCGCAGGGGCCGTCCCTGGTAGCTGAGCCGATGGTCGGCGCCGGGGATGGCCTGCATCCAGTACACGCGCCACTGCACGGGGTCGAAGTTCCATCTCGAGGCGTCGATCGGCCTCGTCTTGCCGATGCCGTCGGGCTTCCAGTCCTCGATGTCCGACTCGACCGGGACGGGGTTCTGCCAGTCGTAGTCGCTCCTGCTGTTCGGCGCGTAGTGGGTCCAGCCGCACCGGGCCGGCTTCGCAACGATCTTGTGGCTCGCGTCGCTGCCGACGAACTTGCCCCAGAACAGCAGCTTCGGCCAGTCCTCGGGCGGCGCCGCGTCGCGGCCGTCGACGTGGTTCAGCAGGGCTTCGAGCTGGTGCATGTGGTCCTCGATCGCCTCTCCGATCCCCCGCTGGTAGTTGTAGTGGAACACCGTGTAGGTCTTGCTGAAGACCGGAAGGTCGGTGGGGTCGCGGTCGGAGTTGCTGACGTCGCCGAACGGGCTCGCCATGTTCGACTCCCACAGCCCCACCTTGCCGCCGTGGTAGCCCCAGATCCAGAACTGCTTGACGCCCCGCCGCTCGACCCACTCGGCCGCGCCGATCCGCACGAGGATCGCCTTGTAGTCGGTCATCGGCGCCGATTCGCCGGGCCTCAGCGGCCTCGTCGGGAGCGGCTCGCGGAACTCGAAGTCCGCCACCACCCGGTAGCGCAGGCTGGGGACCGCCTTCGGGTTCTTGTAGCCCCGGAACCGGCTTCCCTCCTCCAGCTTGGCGCAGAGCTCGCGGGTCAGGGCGTCGCACTTGGCGCGGGTGGCCGCGAGGGTCTCTCCCCAGTCCCCGGTGACGCGGATGTCGATCCTGTCCCCCGAAACCGGGAAGTAGCGGACGACCACGACGTCGATCGTCTTCGGGAGCGGCCCGACGTCCGTCTGGAGCGCCGCCAGCGCGATGGGCACTGCGAGCAGCATGGAGCGAGTCTATCCGCTTTCCGGCCCGCCGCCAAGGAACAGGAAGTTCTCGTGCAGCTTGTTCACCTGCTGCTGCATCTCCACCAGCTTGCGGTAGATGCCGTCCTCCTTTCCCATCAGCTCCTCGTGCGTGCCGACCTCGGCGATGCGGCCCTTGTCCAACACGACCAGGCGGTGGGCGTTGCGGAGCGTGCTGAGGCGGTGCGCGATGGCGAACACCGTGCGGCCGGAGACCAGCTTGTCCAGGGCGTCCTGGATCATCCGCTCGGTCTCGGTGTCCACGCTGGCGGTGGCCTCGTCGAGGATGAGGATCTTCGGGTTGTGCA
>DPBN01000269.1:0-1003 GCA_003516955.1 Armatimonadota bacterium
GGCGGAGAGGTTCGCCTGCTGGTCAAGCCGGACGAGGTGGACGACCGCGGCGCCGCGCGGCTGGCGGAAGAGGTGGTCAAGCGGATCGAGCAGGAGGCGGAATATCCCGGCTCGATCCGCGTGACCGTGATCCGCGAATCGCGCTTCACCCAGATGGCCAAGTAGCGGTCAGACCTCGACGAGGACCTCGCACACCGGCCCGGTCCGCACCGGAACCAGGTTGCCCTCGGTCTCGACGCCGTCCACCACCATCCTTCGGCGGCCCGTGCGCCGCACCTCGATGCGGTACTCGCAGCCGCGGAACCTTCTGGTCGCCCGGAACCCCGGCCAAGAGGAGGGGAGGCGGGGGTCGATCCGCAGACCGTCCAGCTCGGGCCGGATGCCCAGGATCGCTTGGGTGGCGCTGAAGTAGGCCCAGGCCGCCGCGCCCGTGAGCCACGGCGTGCGGCAGGTGCCGGCGCGCGGCGAGAACCGCGAGTACGTGGTTTGGCCTTGGACGTACGGCTCGATCTGCCGGACCTCGGCGCGGTCGTTGTAGGCCGCGGGCATCGAGGCGCGGTAGTACTCATAGGCCCGGTCCGCGTTGCCGACCAGGCACTCCGCCATCACCGCCCAGCCCTGGGTGTGGTTGAAGATTCCCGCGTTCTCCTTGACGCCGTTGTTGAACAGCACCGCGCGCATCACGTCCAGCGGGACGGTCTCGAACGGCGGCGCGCAGAGCATCACTCCGTGCTCGGTGGCCAGCTCGCGGCGGACGGTCTCCAGGCAGGCTCGCGCCTGCTCCTCGGTCGCGGCTCCGCTGATCACGGACCAGACCTGCGTGTTCAGATACACGCTGCCCTCCTTGGACGCCCGGGTGCCGTAGACGGTGCCGTCCTCGCCGATGGCCCAGATCCAGCGGTCCTCGTCCCAGCAGGCGGACTGGATGCGCCGGTCCAGCTCGTCCCTCTGGCGCAAAGCCCAGGAGGCCTCCTCGGGGAGGCCCAGGCGCTCCGCCGCCTCC
>DPBN01000269.1:1113-3308 GCA_003516955.1 Armatimonadota bacterium
CCGCCTCCGCGTACACGCCGAGCCCAAAGCGCACCTGGAACGCGACGAACAGGCTCTCGCCGTGGTAGCCGAGCTTCAGGCAGTCGTTCCAGTCGGCTGCGAGGCCGCACGGCAGGCCGTTCCGCCCGGTCCGGGCCAGGTTGAACTCGAGCGCGCGCCTCAGGTGCCCCAGCACGTTGTCCTCCCCCTGGTCGGCGTAGGGCAGAACCTTCCGATAGAAGTCCAGATCGCCGGTCTCGGCCACATAGAGGGGCACGGCGTTGAAGAACCACAGGCAGTCGTCGGAACGGTACTCCTCCTCCGGGATCGGCTTCATCCGGCCGGGGTGATGGCTGAACGGCTTGACGACGGGCAGCGCGCCGCCCGTGGAGAGCTGGCCAGTCAGCAGCAGCTCCAGCCGCTCGCGCGCCTGCTCCGGGATGGCCGCCATCACTCCCAGCAGGTCCTGCACCGAGTCCCGGAACCCGAGGCCGTCCCGCTCGCCGTTGTACACCAGGCTGGCCGCCCGGGACCAAGCGAAGGTGATCAGGCAGTTGTAGAGTCCCCAGACGTTCACGGTGCTGTCGAACTCTGGGTCCGGGGTGCGCACTGCCAGGCTTCCGAGCATCGCATGCCAGTGCTCCTTCAGCCGCCGCAACTCCTCCTCGCAGCGCTCCGCAGACCCGAATTCGGCCAGGGCCCGCCTGCCGACCGTATCCGCCTGGCCGACGCCCAGCAGCACCCGGATTTCGCGCTCCTCCCCTGGGGCCAGCTCCAAGTTGGTCTGGAAGGACCCGCAGGCGTTGTCGCCGTATGCCTCGCAGTTGCCGCAGGACCCCCGTTCGACGGCCAGGGGGCGATCGTAGGAGCGGTACGGGCCGAGGAACGCCTCTCGGCTGGCGTCGAACGCCGCCACAGGGGCGCCGGCCAGCGCCATCCAGCTGTACAGGCCCAGCTCCTTGGTCAGGTCACAGTCCGGGTCGGCCGGCAGGTGGTTGTTGATCTCGATTGCGAGCAGGTTGTCGTCCGCGCGGCGCCCGCGAACGATGAACAGGCTGTATTGCAGGTTCACCAGGTCCTGCTCGGTCTTCCAGTGGTTGGCGAACTCGCAGTACGTGAACACGCTCAGGCGGCGCGGCCGGCCGGAGTCGTTCCGCACCCGAAGCCGCCAGTACTCGAACCTCTGCCCCAGCGGCACGAAGTACGTCGTCTCGGTGGAGAGGCCGCCGTACTCCGACTCGATCACCGTGTACGCCGTGCCGTGCCGGCAGACCGAGCGGTAGCGGTCCAACGGCTTGCCGACCGGCTGCCAGCTTGCCGACCAGAAGTCGCCCGTGTCGGCGTCGCGCAGATAGAAGTAGCGTCCGGGCTGGTCCATCGGCACGCTGTTGAACCGGAGCCGGAGAAAGCGGCCCTGCGCGGCGGACTGGAAGAAGCTGTAGCCGCCGGCGTTGTTGGTCACGATGGCCCCGTACTCGGTCGTGCCGAGGTAGTTGCTCCACGAGGCGGGGGTGTCGGGCCGCTCGATGCGGTACTCCCGCGCGTCGTCGTCGAAGGTTCCGTAGCGCATGCTTGGCCTCAGGATGGTCTCCCGTCACGGAGTTTTGCACACCCGGTCCAAAAACGGCGGCAAACCCGATCAGGCTGCTGGTCGCTTCGCCGAGCGGCCTTGCCCGCCCGGTCGAAAAAGGGGCGGCAAACCCTTGCACAATAACGAACATATGCTCATAATAAAGCCGTCATGCCGAGAAGACGGGGATGCCGCCGGATCGGAGAGGAAGCGCCCTCGAGGGTGTTCCGGCCAGCCGGACGCGCTTGCGGGCACGGGGAATCCGTGGTTCTCGCCCTGGACGAGCTCGAGGCTCTGCGCCTCTGCGATAGGGACGGGATGTACCAGGACGACGCCGCCAGGCTCATGGGCGTATCGCGACCCACGCTGGGCCGCATGCTCGAGGAGGCTCGCCGGAAGGTGGCGGAGGCCCTCACGCTCGGCAAGGCGATCTGCATCGAGGAGGTGACGCCCGTGCAACGGGAACAAAGGAAATTCGTCTGCGCCAAGTGCTCGGCGACCTGGGAGGTGCCGTTCGGCACCGGTCGCCCCGAGAAGTGCCCCCAGTGCGGCTCGGCCGCGGTGTACCGCGAGGGCTGCCGGCGTCGGGGCGGCGACGGAGCGCACGCCCACGGGTCCTGCGGCTGCGAAGGCGGCCACGGCCGCG
>DPBN01000006.1 GCA_003516955.1 Armatimonadota bacterium
CCTCAGCAACCTCACTTGCCTTCCTAGGCGTACTCCCGCCGACGGCACCCCCGGAGATGGGCCCGCCGTGCTGGTCTTGCGCCACTCAAAGCCCCCCCCCGATCGCAAGGCACCGAATCACCCTCCCATCCGACGGACGCGGGCGAGGCCCCTGGGACCAACCGCCTCCTCTACACGATCCCGGCGGTCGGATGACACTCGCTCCAAAGGACCGTCAGGATCAACAAGCGGTCGCGTCATCCACATTGGACCCCGGATCTCAATCAGCGGTCGTCTTCTGGACCCCCTGGGTCTGGAGAGCTGGCATCGCTCAAACGGAAGGGCTGGTTGGGCATCGCCCCAACCACGGCAACTCCGTGATGCTCGAACTGGTCTTTGCTGCCCAAGGAATGGATGCCATTCGCGGAGCTCGGGGAGTCCGGTCAAGAGAACTCCCAGGACCCATTGATAGCTGTCGGCACCGCATTCACCTCAAGCGACACCACGGATCCTCTGGCCAAGAGTCCCAACGCGGACATCCACAGCCCTGCCGACCGTTGGGCACCCGGCGCCACCCGACAGCCGGATACCCCCCGCATACGCCCTAGAACAAAGGAGCTCTTGAAAGCACCACTCCTTCGCCAGCGGAAATCCCTTCGAAGGGAGCCGCATCCACGTCCGCACCAGCCCGTACCCCCGCGGCTGTCTCGACCTGCTTTCCAGCCCGAGCAGATTCCGCCCCGAAGGTCGCTGAGTCCCACCTCAGCAAATCCCTGACGTCCTCGCCCGGCCCGCGCATGGCCATGAGAAGTCCCTCAATCACACCGTAATCACACACCACCCGACAGGAAGTGGCGCCAAACTGCCACATTCCGCGAATTTGAACCTGACAGGTGGTGGGCCGTGAAGGACTCGAACCTTCGACCCGCTGATTAAGAGTCAGCTGCTCTACCAACTGAGCTAACGGCCCGCGGGACGAGGAACTATACCGCGACCGCGAACCGCGATGCAACCGTGGCGTCGGACTCCCGGCTCCGCAGACTGGGGAGTCCGCCTAGCGATAGCCGGCAGAGCGCCCGAAATCCACAGTCAGCCGCCCAGTCGCGCCGCGGACCCCGGCGGGTCCGTTCCTCCCCAACGGGATGCAACCACGGCTTCGGACGCCCACTCCGCGGCCTGCGGAGTCTGCCGGGTGACAGCCGGCAGACCGTCCCGACTCCACCGGGGGCGAACTGGACATAGCGCGGACCGGCCCGCCCCAACGTCGCGAACCCTTCGAAACACCCGGATTCCTCGGTCGGAAGCCGAAAGGGGCTCGCGGCTCCGACTCCAAACGGCACTGACAAACCAGCTGCACGCCCCAGGCGGCGGTCGCCTCTACGGTCCGCCTCCTCGGCAGCCCTCCGTGCTAAGACTGCGGCCCTAGAGCCGCCCCCTCCGGTAAGCTACCCGCCGATGACCGGCGAGAAGTGGAAACGGCTGTTCCGCGCCCAAGGCTGGATCGTTGGCGAGCGCGTCGCGCCCATCTTGGCAGACACCGAGGAGATCGTCGTCGTGCTGCGCTCCTCCGAGGAGCGCTCCTTCGCGCTCAAGGATCTGATCCAGGCGACCGAGGACTTCCTCGTGTTCCAAGGGGTGTACGACGCGGCGGACGAGACCGCCGAGCCGTACAAGGTTTGGTTCTGCTGGGAGGACGTTCTGGCCGTCTGGGACTACCGCGATCCGCTCCGAGCCGATCCATGGTGACGCCCGCCCGTTTCCAAATCCGTCCCTACCGCCAGGGAGACGAGCGAGGGGTGATCGAAGCCGTCAAGGCCGTCTACGACGAGTACGGGTTCGAGTGGGACCCTGCCGGCTACCACGCGGACCTCTACGACGTGCCAGGCCACTACGCCCAAGGCGCCTTCCTGGTCGCCGAGTCCGACGGCGGCATCGTCGGCACGGCCGCCCTGCACCTGTTCGATTGGCTGCCGGACGACGCCGACGTCGTCGAGGTCGGGGGCTTCCGCCGAGTGGGCGGAGCCGACTGCGCCATCGAGCGCCTCTACGTGCCGAAGGCGCATCGCCGGAGGGGGATCGGCAAGGCTCTGACCCTCGGGATCATCCGGCTCGCCAGGGAGGCCGACCGGCGCCGCATGGAGATCTGGAGCGACAAGCGGTTCGTGGAGGCGCACCTCCTGTACCGGGGGCTCGGTGCCCGCCTGGTGGGCGAACGACTCTGCCACGACCCGGAACAGAGTCCCGAGTGGGGCTTCGCCCTCGACCTCTAGCCGACAAACACAGAGGCCCGGGCGAACCCGGGCCTCGAACCAAGGAGCCGTTCGAAAGCTACTTCTGCTTCTGCTTGCCTCCGGCCTTGCCGGCGCCCTCCTTCGCGTTGCCTCCTCCCTGCCGAGGGCCCAAGCCGGGGCCGCCAGGTCCGCCGGGCCGGTTCGAGCGCATCTGCCGCAGCTCCGCCTCGAGCTTCTTCTTCTGCTCCGCCGTCAGAATCTTGTCCAGCTGCTCGCGGAAGGTCTTGGCGGCCTCGCGCATCGTGGTCCGCCGCTTCTCGCGGTCCTGCTCCTTGCGGGCGTCCTCCATGGCCTTGGTCCACTGGTCCCTGGCCTTTTGAATCTGCTGCTTCTGCTTGTCGGTCAGGTCCAGCTTCTCGAGGGCCTGCACGAATCGACCCCGCTGGCCCTGCTGCATCCGGGGTCCCTCACCCTGGCGCTTCGCCCCCGGCCCGGCGCCCTGCGCGAAAGCGCCGACGCTCAGAGCAACCACAGCCGCCACAACCAACACGTTCTTCCATGCCTTCATCCGCATTGCACCTCGTTGATCGGTTACGCAGGCTCCGACGCAGCGGGTTCCCGAATGTTCGGTGAAAGTCTGCAGAGTCCCCACAGGGAGCGGCCCTAGCGGGTATAGTAGGATTTCCGGCAGAGTGTGCCGGTGCGGATGCTATGTTTCCCTCACCCGACGTTCTGAACAACTTTCCGTACGGACGATTCGTGTTGGCCAACCTCGCGGCGAAGAGGGCCAAGATGCTCAAGGAGGGCGCCATCTCGCCTGTGGTCGACTCTGAGTCCAAGCACCCGCTCACCATCGCCCTGATCGAGATCGCTCGGGAGCACGTCAAGCCCCAGTTCAAGTCGGACTTGGTTGCGGAAGAAAGGCCGGAGCTGAAGCTGGACGACATCGAGGTGGCGGCGGAGACGCTCATCCCGATCAGCGAGCCGACCAAGGGCGTGGTCATCGAGCACGTCGACCCCCTGCTCGAGCTCGAGGAGCTGGAGGAGGAGCACGAGGACGCGGAGGACCAGCCCATCCCGGCGACCACCTTGGACGATCTCGACGACGAAGTCGAAGAGGACGTGCCGGTGGCGGAGGACGAGGCGGCATCGATGTCCCTGACCGACTTCGAAGAGCAGGAGAACGTCGGCGCCGAAGAGGACGAGGAGGAGTAGCCGCCGGCACAAGGGCGGTCTGCGGACGATGAAGGACCCCTACGAGGTTCTGGGAGTTCCCCGCGACGCCTCGCCCGACGAGATCAAGTCCGCCTACCGGCGGCTGGCCCGAACCTACCACCCGGACGTCAACCCGAACGACCCGACGGCCGAGGAGAAGTTCAAGGAGG
>DPBN01000017.1 GCA_003516955.1 Armatimonadota bacterium
ACGCTGGCGGGCCTCGGCGTTGCGGACAAGCCGGGCATCGTGGTGTTCAACAAGATCGACCGCATGCCGGAGCGCGCCTGGCTCGAGGGCATGCTCGAGGACTATCCCGGATCGGTCGCGATCAGCGCGAAGACCGGAGAGGGTCTGGACCGTCTGCTGGACGCGATCCTGAACCAGGTTCGGGGGCTCCTGGGAAGGGTGCGGGCGCTGGTGCCGTACTCCGAGAGCGCGCTGGTGCAGGAGTGCTACGACTACGGGCGCGTCCTGGCCGTGGAGTACCGAGAGGACGGCATCCTGGTGGAGGCCGAGGTGGTCCGCGAGATGCGGGCCCGGCTGGAGCGGTATCCGGTTCCCGCGTGAGGACCCCGGACCGCATCGGCCCGCGCAAGGTACACTCTCCTGCTCGTAAGGACCAGGTGACCGATGAAGAGGACGTACCAGCCCAACAACCGGCACAAGAAGAAGACCCACGGCTTCCGCGTCCGCATGCGAACGACGGACGGTCAGAACGTGATCAAGCGGCGGAGGCTCAAGGGCCGACACCGCATCACCCACTGATGGCCCGATTGGCGGGTCCCAGCAAGGCGCGCTTCGAGCAGCTGTTCCGCGAGGGCCTCGGCGAGGCGGGCGGAGGTCTCAGGGTTCGCTGTCTGTCGGGGCGCGGGCTCGTGGGCTTGGCGGTCTCCCGTTCCCTGGGGTCGCAGCCCAGGCGCAACCGTGCCCGCCGAAGGCTCCGCGAGGCTCTCCGGCTGAGCGGCGCGCTGCGCACCGACGCCGACTACGTGTTCGTGATCGGCGAGGGCTTCGCCTCGCTGCCGTTCGACGAGCTCCGGCGCACCGCCGAGGAGCTCCTGCGACGCCTGAACGCCCGATGCGCCGACTCGCCGTCTTCCTGATCGAGCTGTACCAACGATGCTCCCGACGCTTCCCGCCCGTGTGCCGCTTCACCCCGACCTGTTCCGAGTACACCCGGCAGGCGATCCTGAAGTACGGCGTTCTGAAGGGCGCCTGGCTGGGAGTGCGCCGCATCGCCCGATGCCATCCCCTGAACCCGGGCGGACACGACCCTGTGCCCTGAGGGGGAGGCCGGCCCACCCGCTATGAGCCAACAACGACCGCAGAGCAACTTCTTCCAGACCCTGCTCATGGTCACGGTGATCTTCCTCGCCGTGCAGATGTTCATGGGTTCGGGCAACCGCGCGCCGGACACGAGCACGCTGCCCGAGACCATCGCCAAGATGCGCGAGCTGAACGCGCAGGTGAAGGACGACTCGATCTCCCGCCTGAAGCCGATCGCGCTGGGCAAGCTCTCCGACGCCGAGAAGAAGAAGGAGATCACTCCGGAGCAGGCCGACCGCACGCGCCTGGAGATCCAGGTGCTCGTGTCGGACACCCTGCTGAAGGCCGGCACGCGGCTGAAGGACTTCAACAAGCTCACGGTTGCGTACAACGACCTGTCGGCGCTGGAGGCCCAGTACAAGGACAAGCCCGTCTGGCGCGAGCGGTTCCGGGTCGGTCCCGACAAGGACTTCCCGCGCACCGAGACCTCGGCGGAGGAGCTGAAGGCCCTGACGGGACAGAAGCTCCGCGAGCTGGGGATGTCCACGCCCGTCTGGGGCTTCTTCCCGGGCTTCCAGATGGTGGACTTCCTGGTGAGGATCACCGGCGCGGTGCCCTCGTTCAGCTACGCGTTCGCCGCGCTGCTGCTGGCCATCTTCGTGCGAGCCCTCGTTTGGCCGCTGGCCCAGAAGCAGCTGATGTTCGGCAGGCAGATGGCCCAGCTGCAGCCGCTCGCGGCCGAGCTGCGGGAGAAATACACCGGGCAGGAGCTGCAGCAGAAGACGATGGAGCTCTACCGGGAGTACGGCATCAACCCGATGGCGGGCTGCTTCCCGGCGCTCATCCAGATGCCCCTGTTCCTTCTCATCTACACCTCGATGCTGCACTACCGCTTCGAGTTCGAGAAGGGCACCTTCCTGTGGATCGGCTCGTCGCTGTCGGAGAGGTACCCGTGGTTCTTCGCCATGAACCTGGGGCACAAGGACTACCTGCTGATCATCCTGTACGGCATCTCGATGATCGTGACGACCCTGCTGACGCCCGTGAGCGACCCGAGCAACGCCCGCCAGCAGAGGCTCATGGGCATCTCGATCGCGGTGATGTTCGCGATCATGATGTTCTTCTGGCCGGTGCCGTCCGCGTTCGTGCTGTACTGGATCTTCACCAACATCCTGGCGACGATCCAGAGCCTGCGGGCCTATCGGCTGCCGGTGCCGCCGCTGGTGAAGGTGAACGCGCCGGGCGGCGGCGTGTTCCCCGTGGACCCCAAGACCGTTGGCGGGGTGCGGACCGGAGCGCCGAAGGTGCACAAGAAGAAGAGCCGCTGAAGAGATTTCGGGGAAGAACCATGCAATCGATCGAGATCACCGACAAGTCCGTCCAAGACGCCGCGGAGGCCGCGGCCGCCCGCCTGGGAGTGCCCGTCGAATCGCTGAAGATCACGGTCCTGGAGGAGCAGAAGGGTCTGTTCGGGCGCACGCAGGTGCGCATCCTGGCCGAGGTCGTCGCGGCCGACGAGCCGATGGAGGAGCCTCCGGCTCCCGAACCGGCCGCCCAGGGGCCCGCCGCGCCCGAGGAGGCCACCACCGAGGAGGCGGCACAGGAACAGGAGCCGGAGGAGCAGCCGGATGAGGTTCCCGAGGCCGGCGCCGACGAGCAGCCCGCCGAGCAGGAGATCGTCGCGACGGAAGCCGACGGCGAGGCCTTCGCCGGCGTTCTGCGCGAGCTGCTGGCGGCGGGCG
>DPBN01000136.1 GCA_003516955.1 Armatimonadota bacterium
CAGCAGGCCGACACCGGCACCAAGATGGTGCACATCGGCAAGAACACCAAGTCCACGATCGTGAGCAAGGGCATCAGCGCGGGCTTCGGGCAGAACACCTACCGCGGCCTGGTGCGCGTGAACCCCGGCGCGGACCACGCCCGCAACTACTCCCAGTGCGACTCGATGCTGATGGGCGACAAGTGCGGCGCGCACACCTTCCCCTACATCGACGTCCGCAACCCGACCGCCATCGTGGAGCACGAGGCCTCGACCTCGAAGATCGGCGAAGACCAGATCTTCTACTGCAACCAGAGGGGCATCAGCACCGAGGACGCCGTGAACATGATCGTCTCCGGCTTCTGCAAGGAGGTGTTCCGCGAGCTGCCGATGGAGTTCGCGGTGGAGGCCCAGAGGTTGCTCGGCGTGTCGCTGGAGGGCAGCGTCGGCTGAGGACCCGCTCGTGACAATCCGGAAGAGAACGAATCCAGAGAACCAACCATGCTGAAGATTTCGAACCTGCACGCATCCGTCGAAGACAAGAAGATCCTCAAGGGCATCGACCTCCGGGTGAACGCCGGGGAGGTGCACGCGATCATGGGACCCAACGGCAGCGGCAAGAGCACCCTGGCCCAGGTGCTCGCCGGCCGCGACGCCTACGAGGTCACCGAAGGCACCGTCGAGTTTCTCGGCCGGGACCTGCTGGAGATGGACCCCGAGGAGAGGGCCCGGGAGGGCGTGTTCCTGGCGTTCCAGTACCCGGTGGAGATTCCGGGCGTGAGCAACGCCTACTTCCTGCGCTCCGCCGTGAACGCCGTCCGCAAGCACCGCGGCGAGCCGGAGCTGGACGCCATCCAGTTCTCGAAGTACATCCGCGAGAAGATGAAGCTTCTGGACCTGGACCCCAGCCTGCTCAACCGGTCCGTCAACGAGGGCTTCTCGGGAGGCGAGAAGAAGCGCAACGAGATCTTCCACATGGCCGTGATGGAGCCGAAACTCTGCGTGCTCGACGAGACGGACAGCGGCCTGGACATCGACGCCCTGAAGATCGTCGCGGACGGAGTGAACGCCCTCCGAGGCCCCGATCGGGCGATCCTGGTGGTCACCCACTACCAGCGGCTGCTCAACTACATCGTGCCGGACTTCGTGCACGTGCTGGTCGATGGCCGGATCGTCAAGTCGGGCGACCGGACCCTGGCGCTGGAGCTCGAGGAGAAGGGCTACGGGTGGCTGGAGGCCGAGGCCGCCGCGAAGGCCTGAGGAGGCGACCATGGCTCTTGCGCTCGAATCCCGCACCCCGTTCCAGAAGCTCTATCGGCTCGAGGCCGGCACCCCTTGGGAACGCCTCCGGCGCACGGCGGCCGAATTCTTCGAGGCGGTCGGCGTGCCCGGCACGAAGAACGAGGAGTGGCGCTTCACCAGCCTGCGCGAGTTCGCCGAGCACGAGTTCGCCCCGGCCGAGCCCCGCGACTGGGACGGACGGTACGGGTCCGCAGACCCGATCGAAGTCAGGGACGCCATCCGGTTGGTCGTGGTGGATGGAGTCTATCGCCCGGACGCGTCCTCGTCCGACCTCCCCGACGGGCTGATCGTCGGCCCCTGGTCGGAGACGAAGGACGATCCCGCCTGGCGGCGGTTCGGGACCATCGTGCAGATGGACCGGCACCCGTTCGCGGCCCTCAACACCGCCTGCTTCGTGGAGCCGATCCTGGTCCGCGTGGCGGCGGGCGCGACGATGGAGCGTCCGATCCACCTGGCCTTCGTCAGCCAGAGGTCCGACGCTCCGCGAGCGATCTTCCCTCGGGTGCTGGTGGTCGTCGGCGAGAACGCCGAGGCCAAGCTGCTGGAGACGCATTCGGGCTCCGGCGCGTACTTCACCGCCCCCGTCAGCGAGGTGTTCGTGGACCAGAGCGGACGGCTGGAGCACACCAAGGTCCAGCAGGACTCGCTCGACGCGTTCCACATCGGCCACGTGCGGGCCACCCAGGAGGCCGGGAGCGTCTACTCGTCCAACGCGGTGTCCTTCGGGGCTCGGCTGAGCCGAAACGACATCGACATCTGGCTGGGAGGCGAACACACGGAGACTTGGCTGAACGGCGCGTACATGGCGTTCGGCGAGCAGCTCACGGACAGTCACACGCGCCTGGACCACGCCATGCCCAACTGCCACAGCTTCCAGGTGTACAAGGGCATCCTCGGCGGAGCGGGCGCCGGCGTGTTCAACGGCAAGATCTACGTGCACCCCGACGCCCAGAAGACGGACGCGAAGCAGACCAACAAGGCTCTCCTGCTCTCCCCCCAGGCCACGGTCAACACCAAGCCGCAGCTCGAGATCTTCGCGGACGACGTGAAGTGCACGCACGGGGCGACGGTCGGCCAGCTGGAGGCGGAGAGCCTGTTCTATCTGCGGTCGCGCGGCATCGGCCTGGCGGAGGCCCAAGCGATCCTCACCTACGCCTTTCTGGCCGAGGTGCTGGAGAAGATCAGCCTGGAGGAGGTCCGGACGGCGCTGGAGCGCGTGGTGTTCCGCCAGGTCGCTCAGGTGGAGCCGATGCCGGAGGAGTGAGACGCCGTGATGGTAGATTCTGAGGTTGTGCTGGATGTCGAAGCCCTTCGGGCGGAATTCCCCGCGCTGCAGCAGCAGGTTCGTGGCTTTCCGCTCGCCTATCTGGACAACGCCGCAACGACCCAGAAGCCACGGCGCGTCATCGAGGCCGTCGCGCGCTACTACGAGCGGGACAACGCCAACGTGCACCGCGGCGTGCACGCCCTGAGCGTCCGGGCGACCAAGCTGTACGACGAGGCGCGGGCCACGGTCGCGTCCTTCCTGGGAGCCGCGCGGCCGGAGGAGATCGTCTTCCTGCGCGGCTGCACCGAGGCCATCAACCTGCTGGCCCACACGCTGGGCTCCCGCCTCCGCCCGGGCGACGAGATCGTGCTGTCACAGCTCGAGCACCACTCGAACATCGTGCCTTGGCAGATGGCCTGCGAGCGGACCGGCGCGAAGATCCGTGTGGTTCCGATTCACGACGACGGCACGCTGGACCTGGAGGCGTACCGTGGCCTCCTGGGCGGGCGGACGAGGATCGTCTCGATCCTGCACGTGAGCAACGCACTGGGCACGATCAACCCGATCCGCGAGATCGCCGAGGCCGCGCACGC
>DPBN01000271.1 GCA_003516955.1 Armatimonadota bacterium
GGCTTGCGGCCGTCCGGCCAGTTCGCGCCGCCGAGGTCCTCGTACATCACGAATCGCTCGAAGTTGAAGAAGCCGAGGTAGAGGAAGTTGTCGTCGACGGACCATCCCTTGCCCGACACAAGCGCCCGAACCTCGTCGAAGAAGCCGTTCAGCGACTCCCTCTCGGCGAAGTCCGGCAGCTGCACCGTGAGCTCTGCGAGCTTGGCGGCCAACGGCGGGTTGCCGCCCACGTCTCCGCCGTCGTACTTCAGGATGAATCGACCGGCGCGATCGATTTCCAAGTCGACGGGGATGAAGATGAGCGGCGCGCGGCAGGTTCGGCCGTCGGCGTCGGTCCAATCCAAGGCGCCCATCGCGAGGAACAGGGTGTTGATGCCCAGCTCCTCCTCCGAGGTCCGCGCCAGCCTGCGGATGTTGAGCAGCTTCCTCTCTAGGGCGGTCTGCGTGTCGGCCGCCTGCAGCACGTCGTCCAGCTGGTCCAGCGGCCGGGAGGGGTCGATGAGGCTGGCTTGAAGCTCCTCCTCGGCGCGCTCGCGCAGGAAGGCCAGCGAGACCGGGTCGCCGTAGTCGTACAGCCCGCCGTCCTGCGTCGCCTGGGCATCGGGCAGCCTCCGAGGGTCCGGCTTTCCCTGGAAACGCAGCTTCGTCTCGTTCTCCACGAGCCGCCTCCAGACGTGCTCCGACAGCTCGCCCTCGAGCAGGACTCCGTTCCTCCTGCTGGGACGGAAGTTCAGCATCGGGTTCCGGAGCGTCAGGTCGAGGAGCTTTTCGCGCAAGACGCGCACCTGCTCCGGAACAGCACGGTCGTGGTCGCCCGGCATGCAGCGATTATGACGGACTTTCGGCCCGTATCCTCCGCGCCAGCCGGGCGGGCGGACCGAAACCGGCAATCCAGCGGGCTGCTAGCGCAGCTTGGGCGCCGGGATCGGGTCGACGCTCGGGCCCAGCACCCTCGGCCCCCCGGGGGTCCACTGCAGGCGGTCCAGACGGAACGACCTTCCGCGGGGGTTGTGGCCGTACATCGGCTCTCCCTCGGCGTCCCAGGCGTGGTAGCCGATCCACCACTCGCCGCTGGGCAGCCGGAGCACGCACTGGTGCCCAGGCGAGTAGACCTTGCCCGGCAGCGTCTCCAGGATGGGCTTGTCCAGCTTGCGGTAGGGCCCCATCAGGCTGTCGGCGACCGCCACGCCCACGTGGTAGCAGGCGTCCCTCTTCCAGGACTGGAACCAGCCGCCGGAATAGAACAGCCAGTATCGGCCTTGGTGGCGGACGAGCGTCGGCGCGTCGAGGATCCCCCTCTCGATCGGCCGGTCGGCGAAGAGAATCGGCTTCGGCCGGCCCAGCGGGCGGGTGAGGTCCGTCGACACCTCCACGATCTCGATCGAGCGGGGCGGCGTCTCGCGGATGGACAGCAGGTAGGTTCGGCCGCCCTCGTCGTAGAGCGTTCCGTCGATCACCCCGTTCGGGTCGCCGGGGTTGTCGTTGACCGTCCTGCCCCGCGCCAGCTTCGCGACGAAGCGGTACGGCCCCTCGGGCCGGTCGGCGACGCTCACCGCCACGTCGCGCTTGTTGTCCGCGCGGTCGAGGGCGGTGAACAGAAGGTACCAGCGACCGTTCCTTTTGTACAGCTCCGGAGCCCAGTAGTTGCCCGCGGCCCAATCCACCAGCCCGATCGGCGGCAGCTCCTCCCACCGCGCGAGGTCCTTGGAGCGGAGGATCTGGAAGCCGCGGTCGTCCTTCTGCGTGGCCACCGCGTAGAACCAGTCCCCGTCCTGCACGACGTGCGGGTCGGGGAAGTTGTGCGGCCAGACCGGGTTCACCAGCCGGCCGTCGCCGGCGCCGTGCAGGCCGATCGCCGCCGCCATCAGAAAGCTCCAAGCCATGGCGGCATTGTAGCCCGCCCCGCGCGGCGCGCTCACTCCGACGGGCGCGGGATGCGGGCCAGCTTGGCCTCGAACTCCCGCAGGGCCGCGCCTTCCAAGCCCGGCTCCCTCCCCGCTAGGACGCGGCCGAGGGCCTCCAGCTCGGCCCGCCCGAAGCGCACGGCCATGAGGTGGTGCTCCTCGAACGCCTCCCAGCTCATCGGCGCGACCGCGCGGGCGCACTCCGCCATCCGCTGGGCGTAGCAACGGATCTCGTACTGCGCGTGTTCGTCCAACCTCAGCCGCAGAAAGTGGAACAGATTGTGCAGGTCGATCTGCCAGTACCACTCGGTGTAGAGCGACAGCGGCAGGTTGCAGCGGGCGACCTCGCGGGCCAGCCCCTGCGCCAGCATCCCCTCGTAGTGCGCGTAGAGCGTGCGCTGGTCCTCCTCCATCTGGCGCAGGATGGCCTCGGCCACGTCGGAGGGCAGCGGCTCGTCGGACCGGGCCTGCTTGTTGTCCTTGCTCTGCGTGCGCAGCGTGGAGGCCTCTGGGAGATAGAACTCGTCGCGCATCACGCTGTACCGCCCGCTGATCTCGTTCAGGCGCGCCGTGCGGTGCCGGACCCACTGGCGGGCCACGAAGATCGGCATCTTCACGTGGAAGGTCAGCTGAACCTGCTCGAACGGGGAGGTGTGGTCGTGGGAGAGCAGATAGTGGATGAGCGCCCTGTCCTGACGGACGCTCTTGGTGCCGGCTCCGT
>DPBN01000207.1 GCA_003516955.1 Armatimonadota bacterium
GCTTCGCGCCCGCCCGGTTGCGTTTTCGGTCGGGTAACTCGGCGGGGCAGGATGCGCCCGAAGAAAGGCTTGGCCCCAGCGCGGCGGCTCTGCTGGGGCAGGCCCGTGGCGCTCGGGGGAATGGGTGCCACACCTCCGCGTGGCTTGCGCCTGCTCGCCGACTATGGTGTAGGCTCTGAGGTGAAATGGCTGTACCTCCGTTCCATGCGTTTCTAGCCCCCTGCCTGGAGCTCCATCTCGACGGAAGAGAGCATGCCTTCCGTGATCTGCTTCCCGTGCTCGCGGAGAGGTTCCAGCTGACCGCCGAAGAGATGGCCGAGACGATCCCGAGCGGGCAGGAGAAGTACGCGAACCGGATCCAATGGGCCTTGAGCTACCTCCGCGCGGCCGAGCTGCTGGAGAGCCCGCGCCGAGCCTTCAACCGAATCACCGAACGCGGACGCCAGTTTTGGAAGGAGACGGGAGGGAGCTTCGGACTGAGCGAGCTGGAGCGCTTCGAGGAGTTCGTCGCCTTCAAGACGGTCCGGCCTGAGGGGACTGGTCGGCGACGCATCCAACGGTTACCGCCCGAAGAGCTGACGCCCTCCGAAAGGATTCGCCAGGACTGGGAGCGATTGACCGCCGCGCTGGAAGAGGAGGTCCTTGAGGCGGTGAAAGCTCTGAGCCCTCGGCGCTTCGAGCGTTTGGTGGTGGACCTGATGCTGAAGCTGGGCTACGGTGCGTCCGGCGAGAGGGCGGGGGAGGTGACCCGCTACTCGGGCGACGAGGGCATCGACGGCGTCATCTCCGAAGACAAGCTGGGGCTGGACAAGATCTACCTGCAGGCCAAGCGCCACACCGCGGGCAGCCTCGGCAGGCCCGAGGTGCAGGCGTTCGTGGGGGCGTTGGTCGGAAAGGGCGCGAGCAAGGGCGTCTTCCTTACCACCGCGGGGTTCTCCGAAGAGGCGAGGCGCTACGTGAGGGATCTCAAGGAACAGAAGGTGGTGCTCATCGACGGCCCCACCTTGGCGCGCCTCATGGTGGAGAACGGCCTCGGGGTCTCGGTCGCCGAGACCTTGGAGATCAAGCGCATCGATCGCGACTACTTCGAGGAAGAGTCCTAGAAGCGCGGTTGGGTGGCGCATGCAGTGGCCAGCGAACCCACGAGTTCGGTCCAGCCGTCCAAGTTCACCGTCCAAAGCCCGTACTGGGTTCTTAGGCTCTCACAGACGGCCGCGCTCACCTCGGGAAGCACCAGGATCGCCCGGTCGGCCGGCAGGTCGAGGATCCGCCGGACGCGTGCGGATTTGGGGATCGATCCGGTGAACTCGCCGGTCTTGGCCTCAACCCAGAGCAGTTTGCCCGAGCTGTCCTTGGCCGCGATGTCCAGCTCGAAGTCCTCCCCAGTTGGCAGTGAGACCTGCACGCTCCGTTGAACCTCCACGATCCCGGGCCGCGCCCTGCGCGGGGACTCCTCTAGGTAGCGCTCGAGCCACGACCCAGGGAAGAAGTTGAGCGCGCCCGGGGCCCGGCTGCACACCACGTGCAGCACCCGCCTGGGAGCGCGCACGTACCGGAAGTTCGCCAGGAGTCCTTGCTGGAAGGCGAGCGACGCGAACTGGCAGTCGGTGGACAGGTCGTCCGCGCTTCGCTCCGCCAAGTCGTGCGAAACGCGCAGGCCGTTGTTCATGGCGCGCTTGATCTTGTGGAGCAGATCCTTGAGGGTGCCGTGCCGTGTGCCGAGGTACCAGGCGAGCTGGCAGAGTGGACGATTCGTCTCCGTCGGGAGGGCGAGACCCATGATGTGGAGTCTCCTGCTCTCCAGCAGCTCGCAAACGCTTGGAAGCTTGACCTCCTAGCTCGGAGGCGCCGCGGGTTTCGGGGGCTGTGGTGGCGGGGCCGTCGGCTTTGGGCCGGGCAGGTGCGCCAGCAGCCGCTCGGTCGCAGCGGTCAGGCGATCGATGGAGTGTGCGAGCCTCTCGATGCTCTCCTGCGAAGGCAGCTGTCGGGACGAGGCATGGTCCGCGCTTTCCGCAGGCGAGCAGGCCGAATCGAACGGAGTCATGGCGTTTGTCGTTCCAGACGGCGCCGCGCATCGTCGTCAGGCATTCTCCTCTCACGTCACTGACGGATTCGTGCGGGCGGCGGGGCGCGGCCGCGGATCGCGGGAGATCCTCTGGGCGTGCATGCGACTGAGTGGGAAGGCAGCGCGGCGAGCTTTCTGGCGTTGTTCAACAGCCTGGAGCACGAGGTGCGGCGGGTCGTGCACGCGACCACGTACCTGCGCTTCTACGAGCTGGTGGACGCGGCCTGCGAGCGGTGCCCGTCGCTCGAGCCGGAGAGGGCGTTCCTGCGGGTCGCGGGGGACCTCCGCAACTCTATCGTCCACTGGAAGGCGTTTCCCAACGAGGTGCCCGCGGCCCCGAGCCCGTTTCTGGTGGAGCGACTCGAGGCCGTCCTCGGCTTTCTCCGGAAGCCCCCGCGGGTGCTGCCGAGGTTCCGGCGCAGGCTGCGCGTCTTCCACGGCGACGCGCCCCTCGGCTCTGCGGTCGAGTACATGGTTCGAAGGGATTACTCGCAGGTCGTCGTTCGGCTCGACGGTCGGCTGGGGCTCCTCACCACGGAAGACGTGACGCGCTGGCTGGGCGAGTCGATCCGGAGCCGGGGCCGCGACCCCTTGGAGGCCTCCCTGCGCGAGGCCCTGGGCGACCGGGCTTGGGACGGCTGCGAGTACCTGAGGGGCAGCGCCCTGGTGGACGACGCTCTGCGCATCTTCGAGAG
>DPBN01000036.1 GCA_003516955.1 Armatimonadota bacterium
GAGCAGGTCGCCGACCTTGGCGTCATAGGGCTCAATCTCGTCCGGAGTCCCCTTCCTCCTCTCCCGGAGCACGGCGATGTTCGGCCCTAGAGGCACCGTCTTCCGCGACCGAACGTCGACCGCCGGGCCGTCCAGCAGCGTCACGCTGCCCCACCGGATCTCGACGACCTTGGCGCGCCTCACCTCCACCTTCAGCGCCGTGCCAGGGGCGATCAGGCTTGGCTCCACGGGAAGATCCCCCGAGTCGTCGCTGTAGACCCGTTCCCCCGGGCGCAGAGCCACGATGCCGCCCTTATCGTCCCAGAACGACCCGTCACGGAATGAGCCAAAGACGAACGTCCGCGTTCGGACGTTGAGCGTCTCGCCGACCGACACCTCCCTGGTGCGCTGGGCCTTCGCCTGCAGCTTGCCTGTGGGATCGCGAACGACCATCGAGAACTCGACGCTCGGCCCCACCTCGACGTCGATCCGATCCCCGTCCGGGCTGGCCAAGGCAACCACGGTCGGGCTCTGCTCCAGGAATACCCCCCTGCGCGTGCGGCCAGGCACCGTCGGGGGCAGGATGAACTCGAGCAGGAAGTAGAGGCCGGCCAGAAAGGTCAGGGCCGCGATGAAGCGTCGTCTCCACACCATCGCTCAGAACCTCAGGATCCCTTCGTACAGGTTGAGCGGGTTCGAGGGCCCGAACACCGTGGCGCAAATCACTCCCGTGAGGATCAGCAGCAGCAGGAACAGCTTGCCGTAGTCCTGACCGACGACGCTTCCCAGCATCGTCGGCTCCCGCGTGAGGTACGCCGAGCAAGCGAACAGCTCCTCGACCATCACGACGTAGTCGCACGAGGCCACGAAGAACGGAATCTGGTAGTAGTCCGACGTGCCGGCGATCTGCATGCAGCCCGCGATCTGCCCGCCCTCCGAGTAGAGGAGCGACGTGTAGTCGTAGGCGCCGAACAGGAAACAGCTGGAGACCTTCTCGTCGACCAGCACCTGCGTCGTGCCAAGAGCGGTGAGGTCGCCGGCGGGGGAAATGAAGCGGACCTCCGACTGGCTGGCCAGCTCGGGCCTGCCCGCCGCCGCGAAGGACGCCTTGATCACGTCCTCCCAGATCGGAACCATCACCGGCATCGCCGTCGTCACCAAGATCCGGTTGCCGTACTTTGCGGCGGTCTTGCAGATGTGCTCCAGGATGCCGACGGCGGCCAGCGTCTGCACGTTGGTGAAGTCCGCAACGCCCCCGTGGAACAGCAACGGGCCCCCTAGCTCGGCCGACCGCCCGACGGCCTCCTCGATGGCGTTCAGCCCGGGAATCGGGCGGATGTAGAGACCCTGGCCCCTCTTGGCCGAGGCGATCTTCCAGAGCACCAGCCCCGAGAAGACCGCCATCAACAGGAGCACCTGCCAGTTCGCGTTGTCCATTGCGCCACAACCCGGCCGGTGCCGGGTCGGACCCAGTTTAGCGAAAGGTTCCCGTCAACGCAAGCGTGGCCGCTCGTCGGCGCCCAGATAGAGGATGGAATGACGCAAGCCGAACCGCTTCACAAAGCCGACGTCGTCGAAATCGCCCATCGGCTCCTCCTCGATCCCGGTCCCCCGATAGCCCACGTGCAGCACGCCATCGTTCTGGGGCGAGTCGTCCGCCCAGCGGTAAGCGTAGAGGATGTCGCCGTCGAACCAAGCCGCGTGCGGCGAGGATCGGCTGGTCGTCCACTCGTCGTACAGCATCTTCACCAGCCACCCGTTCGACTTGTTGGCGTCGGCGACCTGATGGGCGACGAAACACACCGAGCGCTTGCTCCCCCACTCCCCTCCGCGGCAGAAGAACCAGATCCGCCCGTTCTTGCCGGCATCCTTGGAGGAATCGAACAGCACCGTCGGTCGGCCGACGCCTCTGGCGCCTCCCCTCTCGCCCTCCACGAACTCCAGCGGCCCGCGGACGAGGGAGCCGTCCCCCTGCACCAGCCATCGCTGGATAGCCCAACGGCCCTGATACTTGCCGCCCTGGCTGGCGAGCAGGCCCCCGATGAGGTTGCCCGTCCGCGTGTCCTCGCAGAGTGCCACGGGCGAGTTCGCTTCGATGGTTCCACCGGGAATCGGCCGCCACTGGCCATCGAAGCGCCAGAGCGTCGCCTTTCGGCTGCCGGGCGACCAGAGCGCCGCAACCGGCTTTCCCCTCAGCAGGCCAGCGGTCGGCACCGCGTCGGCCTCCCCGCCGACCGGCCGCGGAGGTCCAGCCGGCTTTCCGTCCAGCGAGGTCCGAAGCCACTGAACCCCTCGCTCGGTCGGATAGAGCAAGAGGATTTGGCCCTCGAACAGCACGCCTGCCGGATCGCCAGCGGCTCGTTCGGCCACGATCGCCGGCTCCGACCAACGCCGGTCTTTGCCCAGCCTCCGCAATCCGACCAGTCCGGGCCGATCTGGGGCGTTGGGCGCCGTCTGAAGGGACAGCAGCCACGCTTCCTTGCCCTTCGCCAGAAGCCAAGGCGAGCCAGCAGCTTTTCCAACCGTCTGACGGACGCCGGCGGTCGTGCTGTAGCCATAGTTGATGTCTGCGCGCACGTTGCGCTCTCCGAACACGCCGTTCCAGTTCCAGTCGATCAGCGTGCGGGAGCCGTCCGCCTTCAGGTTGAAGCGATACGGCCCTTTTGCGAGAAACGCCACCTGGTCGATTGGGAACGGCAGAGTCTCATCCAGCGCCGTCTCCCGAAGCACCAGGCTCGCGAAGCGCCCCGTGCTGAACTGGATCTTGTTCCGGTCGTCCTCGAGCGCGTAGCCGTAGGCGTAGTTCATGAGGGACGGGTAGATCGGACACCAAGCTGGCTTCCAGAAGCCGGAGTGGTCCAACCCGATCTGGTGTCCGAACTCGTGGGAGAAGGTCGCCCAGAGCGTGCCCTCGCTGCCGCCGCAGCCTCCGCCGTCATCCAGCATGCCCGACTGCCCTCCGCCGCCCGGGGTCAGCTGCATCCAGTGGGCGATCCCACGATGGGCCTCGGGGAGGTAGCGGTCGCGAAGCTCCCACCACGGCCGCTGCTGCTCGCCCTTCGGGATGGAATCCTGCCAGACCAGCCGAAGCGAGATGCCGTAGCGGGCGTACAGCTGCGTTGCGCGCGCCATCTCGGCCTCCTGCATCTTCCGATCCGTGCCTTCGAACGGCGCCAGATAGCAGACGGCGTCCGGGGTTTTGGGGTCGCAGCCGAGGCCGGGCAGGTCCAGCCCTCGAAAGCCGTTCGCCTCCCATCCGTCCAGAAGTCCATCCCCGTCGGTGTCGTGATTCCGCGGGTCCGTTCCCAGCCTCCTCTCCTCCTCGTCGGTCAGGCCGTCGCGGTCGCCGTCGGTCTCGTTCGGCCCGACGGCGCGGAGGAGGAGCACCTCGTGCGCGGTGTGCGGCTCCGTTCCGTAGCGGAACACGAACACGTCCAAATCGCCATCCCCGTCGGCATCCGCCAGCCGTCGGACTTCCCTGGCCGCCGGCAGTGCGGTTGAGGGCATCTGCACCACCGACCCGTCCGGCGACCGCAGCTCGGTGGCTGTCGCCAGGAATCCGCGGCAGGCTCCGGGGCTCGAGCCTTGCGGCATCTTGACGCCCTTCAGAGGATCGAAGCGGCCCCCTTCGATCCAGCGACCCAGCTGGCCGTCGCCGCGCATGGCCCACTTCCCTTCGCCGTCGGTGGCCCAAACCACGCCCTTGGGGAAGGCCAAAGGGCTCGCGCGACGCGTGCGCAGGTCCACGGTGACCGCCCGCCCGCTCTTCCGGTCCACCAGCACCAACCGGCTCTTGGGTTCCTCCAACAGGTAAGGGTCGTTCCACTCTCCGGGGACCGCGCACCATCGGAGCGTTCGCTCGAAGCTGCCATCGCCCTTGCCTATGGCGACATGGAGGTAGCCGTCGGCGAAGGCCGCCACATCGGGCTTTCCATCACCGTCCAGGTCTCCGACGGTCGCCGCGCGGATGCCGCCCACGAACGGGTTCAGGCCCTGAAACGGGCGCCCGGCCTTTTGTCCGCCCTGATTCAGGCTGGAGTCGAGGATCCCGGGGGCTTCGGGAAAGACCACCAAAAGGTCGGCCAAACCGTCCGCATTCAGGTCCGCGACGAACGGCATCCGGGGTGGCGCCGCAAAGCCAAGAGCCCAAGGCGTCGGCACGCACCACCCGGACGCCTGCAACGCCGCAAGCAACACCAGCATGGGCCGACTTTACCTTCCGTTCGGCGCCGACCTGGCCTCCAGCAGCGTCAGGGTCACGGTCAGCGTTGCGGCAGGCGGAACGACCGGAGGCACCCCATCCTCGCCGTACCCCGATTCCGGTCCGAGCACCACCCTGCGGACTCCCCCGGCGCGCATCCCCCGCACGCAGCGATCCAACCAAGGTTCCACGCCGCCCTCGGCCACTTGGAAGACAAACGGCAACCCCCGCTTCCGCGTGTCCGCGACTGTCCGGCCTTCCGCCGACTCGGCGACGAGGTGGATCACGACGACGTCACCCGGCTGGACGGCCCGACCCGATCCGGCTACAATGTCCTGCGGGGCCGCGGCGGGAGTCTGAAGCACCGCCA
>DPBN01000098.1 GCA_003516955.1 Armatimonadota bacterium
GAGCCAGTCTGCCCGTGTGGCGGCCTGCCAGCTGTCCGCAGGCGGCGGCGATGTCGTGCCCCCTTTCGACGCGCTGCGTGACGTTCACGCCGGCGGCTTCCAGCCGGCGCCGAAACTCCCGAACGGCCTCCCGCCTCGGCCTGGCGAAGCCCTGTTCCGTGTCGACGTGGTTGAAAGGAATCAGGTTCACCACGCACGGCATCCCGCGAACGAGGCGCGCCAGCTCCTCCGCCTGATCCGGCGTGTCCGTGATGCCGTCGAGCAACAGGTACTCCACGGTCGCCTTGCGCCCGGTCGCCGCCACGTACCGCCTCAGGGCCGACAGCACCTCGGAAACCTTCCATTTCTGGTTCACCGGCATGAGAGAGCTGCGAACCTCGTCGAACGGCGAATGCAACGACAGCGCCAGATGGATCGGCAGGCCTTCGTCCGCGAGCTGATCGATGCGCGGCACGATGCCCACGGTCGACACGGTGATGTGCCGGTAGCTGAGACCCACCTCCTCATGGAGCAGCCGGATCGCCTTCAGCACGTTCGCGTAGTTGAGCAGGGGCTCCCCCATGCCCATGAACACGACGTGGCTGATCCGGCGATCAACGAGCCGCTGGAGGGCCAGATACTCGGCCACGATCTCGCCCGCCGTCAAGTCCCTGTCGTAACCGCCCAACCCCGTCGCGCAGAACCTGCAACCCATGGGGCAACCCACCTGGGAGCTGAGGCAGCAGCTCACCCGCTCCCGGGTGGGAAACACCACGGCCTCGAAAACCTCGCCGTCGCCCGAGTGCGCCAGAAGCTTCTGCGTGCCGTCCTTGGACACGCGGTGGTCCGCAACCTCCAGCGGCTGCACGCGGAAGCGGCCTGCCAGCTCCTGGCGAAGGGCCGCGGGGAGGTCCAGCATGGCGGAAAAGTCGGTGGCTCCCTTTCGGTAGATCCAATGGGCGATCTGCTTGGCCCGCCAGCGGGCATCGTCGCGCCCGGCCAGAGCCGCCTGCGCGATCTCGGCCGTCGTCAGACCCACCAGGCTCGGCAAGGCTGCCTCCACAGGTTGGATTCTACCTGCCTGCCCGGACGCCTCACGGGAGCCGGCGCGGCAGGAAGGACGTTCCATAATGGGGAGGGTTGGTAGCCCGTGCCCAGACGAGAAAACACCATGAGAAGGCTTGCCTACGCTCTCCTCGGCGCGGCGATCGGAGTGGCGATCGCGTGGATCCTGTTCTCAGCGAACCATGCTCTGCAGAGCCGCGGTCTGCCTACGTTCGAGTGGGAGGCCGGACCCGCGGTCACTGCTCAGACCGTTGCCGCTCCCTTCGACTTCCGCGCGGCGGTTCGGCGCGTGATGCCCGCCGTCGTCAGCGTCGACCGGCTGGAAAGGTTCGTCAACTTCTGGTCCGACGAGGTGCGCGTGCGGCCCACCGGCACCGGCTCCGGCGTGATCATCAGCAAGGACGGGTACATCCTGACGAACAACCACGTGGTGGAGGACGCCGACGTGGTGCAGGTTCGCCTCCCGGACAAGCGCGTGCTGGACGCCAAGGTGGTGGGCACGGATCCCCGCTCCGACCTGGCCGTGCTGAAGATCGATGCCCCCAACCTCGTGCCGGCCGTTCTGGGGTCCAGCGCCGCCTTGGAGGTCGGCGAGTGGGTCATCGCCGTGGGCAACCCGCTGGGCTACGACAACACCGTGAGCGCCGGCATCGTGAGCAACAAGGGCCGAACCCTGGCCCTGGGTGGCCGCACGGTGCTTCTGGACGCCATCCAGACCGACGCCGCGATCAACCAGGGCAACTCCGGCGGAGCCCTGGCAAACGCGAGCGGCGAGGTAGTGGGCATCAACTCGGCGATCATCACGCCGAACGGCGGCAACGTCGGCATCGGCTTCGCGATCCCGATCGACCGCGCCAAGCGCATCGTGTCCGACATCGTGCGCTTCGGACGCGTCCGTTACGGCAGCCTGGGCGTGGTGGTCTACCCGCAGGAGGGCCTGCTGGCTGTGCCCAGGGTGCGCCGCGTGATCGCCCAAGAACTTGGGGTGGAGCCGCCGGACCACGGTCTGCTCATCCGCGAGGCGGCGGGACCGGGCCCCTTCGGCCCGCTGGACGTGCTGCTGGAGGTCGACGGCAAACGGATGGAGGAGCCGACCGACCTGACCGTCGCGCTGGCCGACAAGCGCCCCGGCGACACCGTGCGCGTGCGGGTCTGGTCGAAGGGCAAGACGCAGGACCTTAACGTAACCCTAAAGGACCTGTGATCCGTCCCATCGCCCCGGAGCGTCCATTCCATTGGGGAAGCCCCCCGACAGAGAGACCCACATGAGTCCATTGACCAGCGGCCTGCGGGAGTTCCTAGCGATCCTCCCAACGGCTGTTCGAGAGCGCCTCGAAGCCGCCAACAACCTGGAATCCCTCGTCGAGGTCGTCCTGGATTACGGCCGACCGGCCGAGGCGCGGTATCGCGACCGAGCCGACCGAATGAACGACCTGATCGTCTCCGACAGCGACATCGATTTCGTGGTCCGCAGCATCGGGGACTTCGGATCCGACAACCGCGCCGGCATCGAGCGAACCCTGCACCGCATCAGTTGCATCCGGAACCGGCGAGGCAAGATCGTCGGCCTGACTTGCCGGGTCGGCCGCGCCCTGGAGGGCACGATCGACATCATGGACGACATCGTGCGCTCCGGGCAGTCGATCCTGCTGCTCGGCAAGCCGGGCATCGGCAAGACCACCAAGCTGCGCGAGATCGCGCGGGTTCTGGCCGACGAGGTGGGCAAGCGTGTGGTGATCGTGGACACGTCCAACGAGATCGCGGGCGACGGCGACATCCCCCATCCCGGCATCGGCTCGGCCCGCCGGATGCAGGTTCGCTCCGCTCCCGAGCAGCACCAGGTGATGATCGAGGCCGTGGAGAACCACATGCCCGAGGTCATCGTCATCGACGAGATCGGCACCGAGGCTGAGGCGATGGCCGCCCGCACGATCGCCGAACGGGGCGTGCAGCTGGTGGCCACCGCGCACGGGCAGACCCTAGAGAACCTGATGCTGAACCCCACCCTGTGCGACCTGATCGGGGGCATCCAGGCCGTCACGCTGTCGGACGACGAGGCCCGCAAGCGCGGCACCCAGAAGACGGTGCTGGAGCGGAAAGCGCCGCCGACCTTCGACGTCGTCGTGGAACTCATCGACTTCGACCGCATGGCGGTGCACCACAACGTGCAGAAGACGGTGGACCTGATCCTGCGCGGCGTGCCTCCCAGGCCGGAGATCCGCGCCCGGACGGGAGCCGGGAGCGTGGAGGTGCTGCAGAAGGAAACCGCGCCCGACCTCGCCGAACCGGGCTTCAACAAGCCTGTCCCGGCGATCCACCGCGTGGATCCGCAGGAGGCGGCCGCCGACCTCGAGCAGCCGTTGCCTCCCTCGCCAGAGCGCAAGTCGGGGGGTTTGCTCCGCATCTTCCCGTACGGCATCGCGCGAACGAGGCTCGAGCGGGCGATCCGCGAAAAGCGGGTGCCGGCCGTCGTGGCGACGGACTCCCGCCAGGCTGACGCGGTCATGGCCATCCGATCCGCCTTCCAAGGGGGCAACCGCAGGTT
>DPBN01000291.1 GCA_003516955.1 Armatimonadota bacterium
TGATCGGCGGGCGCTTGGCGCTGCACGGAGACGAACCCAAGCCCTGGACGCTCGTCTGGGTTCCGTTCGGCGGGGAGGTCCGCCTGACCGCGCGGTTCGACCCGTCCCGCCTGGCGTGGCACGACCCCCGCACCGGCGAGCAGCTGCCGGCCGAGAACTTGGGACCCTCAGATCGCAGAATCCGCGTCCACGCGCCGGACGACCTCGACTGGGTGCTCTGCTTGGACGCCTAAGCCGCCCCTACCGGACCCGAGCCCCCTCGGGCGCCTCGCGGTCGGGCTGCAGCAGGATCGCTCCGCCGTCCTCGTCCACGGCGGCGAGCAGCATGCCCTGGCTCTCCGTGCCGCGCAGGGTGGCGGGCTTCAGGTTGAAAACGACCACCACCTGCCTGCCGATCAGGTCCAGCGGGTTGTAGTTCTTCCGGATGCCCGCGACGATCTGGCGCTTCTCCTCGCCGACCATGACCTGGAGCTTGAGCAGCTTGTCGCTGCCCTCCAGGGCCTCGGCCTCCAGCACGCGCGCCACCCGAAGCTCCACCTTGAGGAACTCCTCGATCGAGATCTCCGGCAGGGGAGCCTCCTCCTTCTTCGAGGGCTTCGTCTTGGCCGCCTGCTGTTGCTGGGGCGCCGGAGCCGGTGCGGCCTTGCGCACGTCCAGACGCGGGAAGATCGGCTTCGGCTGGCGAAGGGTAGCGCCGGGAGCCAGCGATCCGCCTTGGCGGAGTCCCCCCCACGACGGCGCGCCCTCCAGCCCCAGCTGCTCGGCGATGGCCTTGGCCGTGTTCGGCATGTAGGGAGCGACCATCGCCGACGCGACCGCGAGACTCTCGAGCATCGATCGCACCACCGACCCCAGCGCCGGGTCCTGGTTCTTGGCGAGGTTCCAGGGCGCGCGGGTGTCGATGTACTTGTTCAGAAACCGCACCAGGCCCCAGGCAGCCTCCGCGGCGCGCTCCAGGCGGTAGTCGTCCATGGCGGCCTCGTACGCGTCCAGCGCCTGGCCGATCGCCTGCCGAGCCTCGTCCTCCAGCGGGGCGTCCGGCACGACGCCGCCCACGAAGCGGTGCGCCATCGCCAGGCTGCGGTTCAGCGCGTTGCCCAGGTCGTTGGCCAGGTCGCTGTTGTACCGGCGGTCGAACTCCTCGTAGCTGAAGTTGCCGTCGTTCTCGTAGGGCATCGTGCTGAGCAGCTGGTAGCGCACCGCGTCGATCGCGATCTCCGGCGCGCATCCGGAGCGCTCGGCCAGCTCCTGCGCCAGCTCCAGCGGCGGCACGACGTTGCCCTTGGACTTGCTGATCTTCTCGCCGCTGAGCAGGATCCACCCGTGCGCGACGAGCGCCTTCGGGGTCGGCAGTCCCGCGCCCATCAGCATCGCCGGCCAGAGCGTGGCGTGGAACCGCGCCAGGATGTCCTTGCCCAGCCACTGCACATCGGCCGGCCAGATCTCGCTCCAGTTCGGGTTGTCGGGCCATCCGCTGGTGGTCAGGTAGTTGATCAGCGCGTCGAACCACACGTAGATGACCTTCGACTCGTCCCCGGGCACGGGGATGCCCCAGCCGGGGTTGCGCCGGGAGATGCACATGTCGCGAAGCCCCTGCCGGATGAACGAAAGCACCTCGTTGCGCCTCGTCTCCGGGATGATGCGCATCTCGCCGCTCTCAATCAGCTTCAGCAACGGCTCCTCGAAGGCGCTCAGCCGGAAGAAGTAGTTCTCCTCCTGCACCCAGCGCACCTCGTTGCCGTCCGGGCTCTTCCCGTCCACCAGGTCCTCCTCGCGGTAGAACGTTTCGGTCGAGACGTCGTACCAGCCCTCGTAGGTGCCCTTGGTGATGTGGCCGTTCTCCTGCAGCTTCTGGAAGAGCGCCTGGGTGGTGCGCACGTGCCGCTCGCTGGTGGTTCGCACGAAGTCGTCGTATTCCATCCCCAGGCCGCGGTAGATCGTCTCGAAGCGCCCGGCGATCTCCGCCACGAACTCCTTGGGGTCGCGGCCGGCCTTCTCGGCGGCCTCCTTGATCTTCAGGCCGTTCTCGTCGGTGCCCACCACGTACCACACGTCGTCCCCGCGCAGCCTGCGGTACCGCGCCACCACGTCGCCCGCCAGGTTCGTGAGGGTGTTGCCGATGTGCGGAACGGCGTTGACGTACGGGATGGCGGTGACGATGCAGAAGCGCTTGGCCATGGAGGCCAGTTTACCGGAGCCTTCCCGGACGCCTCACTCGGGCGCGGCGGCCCGCTCCAGCCGATCGCGGACCGCGTCCCAGTGCGCCGTCGCCGGGGGCCGCTCCACGTAGATCGCTTCCGGCCTGCGCGCGTCGAGCGTGTGCAGCGCAGCGTACAGCGAGGCCCCATAAGGCCCGGGGTCCTTGGGCATGCGGATCTGGTTCGGGCCGCTCGGCTCTCCGAACACCAGCGCGAACGAGCCCTCCGGCGCGCGGTCGACCAGCACCAGCGGAGCGTGCGGCGCGTAGTGTCGGGGGTAGGTGCCCGGCGACCGCCTCGGCCCCTTGGAGCCTCCCGGCGGCA
>DPBN01000125.1 GCA_003516955.1 Armatimonadota bacterium
CCCGCATCCGTAGGTAGGGGAGCGGCCCCCTTTCCGCGCCTCCCACGGGAGGCCCAGCCGACTCCCCCGATCCCGCCCATCCCGCTATTCGCCGTTTGCCCAAGATCGTTTTTCCCCTCCAACGAAAGCCATGCTCAAGTACGACGACATCAAGAAGCTCGACGACGCCTACGTGATGCAAACCTACGCGAGGATGCCGGCCCTGTTCGTGCAAGGCGCCGGATGCTCGCTTTGGGACAACCGCGGCAACGAGTACCTCGACCTCCTGGCGGGCATCGCCGTGTGCCAGCTGGGGCACTGCCATCCCGCCGTGGTGAGCGCCATCACCCGCCAGGCCCAGCAGCTGATGCACTGCTCCAACCTGCTGATGAACGCTCCCACCGCCAAGCTGGCGGAGCGCCTGTGCCAGCTGAGCGGCATGGACCGGGTGTTCTTCGCGGTGTGCGGCGCCACGGCGAACGAGACCGCGCTCAAGATCGCCAAGAAGCACGGCCGCGCCAAGACGCAGGGAGGCGCCTACGAGATCGTCACGCTGCGCCAGAGCTTCCACGGGCGCACCCTCGGCGCCCTGACGGCCACCGGCCAGCCGAAGTATCAGGAGGCCTTCGAGCCGCTCGTGCCGGGCTTCGTCTACGTGGACCCGAACGACCGTGAGGCGCTGCGGGGCGCCGTCGGGCCGCAGACCGCCGCCATCCTGCTCGAGCCGATCCTCGGCGAGAGCGGCGTCATCCCGCTCGAGACCTCCTTCCTGCGCCTGGCGCGGGAGCTGGCCGACCAGCACGACGCCCTGCTCCTGTTCGACGAGGTTCAGACCGGCATGGGCCGCACCGGAACCTGGTTCCACTTCCAGCAGCACGGCGTTACGCCCGACGTGCTCACCCTGGCGAAGGGCCTGGGCGGCGGGATGCCGATCGGGGCCTGCCTGGCGCGGGGCAAGGCGGCCACCCTGCTGCAGAAGGGGGACCACGGCTCCACCTTCGGCGGAAACCCGCTGATGTGCGCCGCCGCGCTGGCCGTGATCGACACGATCGAGATGCAGGGGTTGCTCGACCGCGCCACCGAGGCCGGGGAGCGCCTGCGCCGCGGGCTCAAGGCTCTCGGCAAGCCGATCAGCGAGGTCCGGGGGGCGGGCCTTATGGTCGGCGCCGTTCTGGAGAAGCCGATCGCGCGCGAGGTGGTCTCCCAGTGCTTCGAGCGCAAGGTGATCCTGAACGCCACCGACGACCGCACCCTGCGCCTGGTGCCGCCGCTGGTGATCACGGACGCGCAGATCGACCACGCCGTCTCCGTTCTGGCCGAGGTGCTGGGCGTGCCGGCCCCGGTCAGCGTCCCGGTCCCGGCCTTGCGGCCGGAGAAACTTCACGACGTACTCAGCATCGACGACCTCGACACCGACCGGATCCTCCTGATCCTCGACCGGGCGAAGTACCTCAAGGAGCGGCGCAAGCTGGCTCCCAGCACCATCACGCCCGTCGAGGGCCGCACCGTGGCGCTGGTGTTCGAAAAGCAGTCGCTCCGAACCCGGTTCACCTTCGAGACCGCCGTACACGAGCTGGGCGGGCACGCGGTGTACCTGACCAACGCGGACATCGGCATCGGCACCCGCGAGTCGCTGAAGGACATCGCCCTGAACCTGGCGCGCTGGAGCAGCCTGATCGTCGCCCGCCTGTACTGGCAGAAGGACGTCGTGGCTCTGGCGGAGTTCGCCGAGCCTCCGGTGGTCAACGCGCTGACCGAGCTCGAGCACCCGTGCCAAGCCCTGGCCGACATGCTCACGATCCGCGAGGTGTTCGGCGAGGAGCCGGTGCCGGTGACCTACGTGGGGGACGGGAACAACGTCGCCCGCAGCCTAGCCAAGATCTGCAAGAAGCTCGGCTACCCGTTCACCATCGCCGGTCCCGACAACTTCCGCCTGGAGGGCGAGGAGGGCATCGACGGCATCCGTCAGACCAGCTCGGTGGCCGAGGGCGTCGCCGGGGCGAAGGTCGTGTACACCGACGTGTGGGTGAGCATGGGCGACGAGCGCGAGAAGGAGCACCGCCTGAAGGTGTTCCAGCCCTACCAGGTCAACCGAGAGGTGATGGCCCTGGCCGACAAGGATGCGATCTTCATGCACTGCCTGCCGGCCTGGCGCGGATTCGAGGTCACCGACGAGGTGATCGACTCGCCGCAGAGCCGGGTGGTGGACCAGGCCGAGAACCGCCTGCACGCCCAGAAGGCGCTGCTCCAGATGATCCTGGAGGGCTGAAGGTCCCGGGGAATGGGCCGCGGAGTCCCGCAGGATTGCGGGACTCCGGCCTTCTTTAATGGTTCTTAACATTGGTGAGCGACACTGGGATTGCCATGAAACGCGCCTTCACGCTCATCGAGCTCCTGGTGGTGATCGCCATCATCGCGATCCTCGCCGCGATTCTCTTTCCCGTGTTCTCCGCCGCCCGCGAGAATGCCCGGGCGTCCTCCTGCCGCAGCGGGATGAATCAGATAGGCAAGGCGCTGATGATGTACGCCGACGACCACAAGGGCAGGTTGCCCCTGGCGTGCTGCCGGTTCGGCTCCGGCCCTTACTTCATCGGTGTAAAGCTGAAGCCGTATACCTCCAACAGTATGGAGGTCTGGCACTGCCCGTCCAACCCGGTGAAGATAGACCCGAAGATTCCTTACAACGATCCCATCAACAGCGATCTGACCAACCGCAAGAACCAGAACTTCGCCTATCACTTCAACATGTTCGCGGCGGCCATCCCGCCGGACCCCACACGCGCTGACGGCGGATGGACTGAGGGGCCCGGGGTGCCCAGCAACCGCGGACTTGCCGGGCGGCTGATCGAGGAGACGATGGACTGGAGCTATCCCGCCAGCAATCCGTTTGCCGGGAACTTCAAGAACGACTCGCCTTCCACCATCCCCGTGGTGTGGGACCGGCGCGTCAACTCCATCCATCTGACCCCGGCCGACAGCGCCGCGGGCGGAGTGCTGATGCACCGGGGCGGCTGGAACGTGCTTTTCCTGGACAGCCACGTTGCCTTCCAGCGCGAGAACGACCGCAGCGCCTGGGCGAGGTAGCCTGTCCGCTTAGAGGAGTTTCTTCCACACTCCGACCCTCTCCCGCAGCGGGAGAGGGTTTTCGTTTCATTCTCAGGAACGAATGCAGCCAGAAACGGTGGTCAGCCTTTGCCAAGGGCAACAATAAGCTTTCTCTCCCTGTGGCGGGAGAAGGCTGGATGATGGGGTGAAGCTGTCGTTTCAGCAATTCACCCTACGGTGGTTGAGCCGCCCGCCTTCGGCAGGCGTATCGAAACCACGCTCAGCAAACCGTGGTCTCGATACGCGCGCCTAGCGGCGCGCTACTCGACCAACGCAGGGGCGGAGTCTAGAGTCTAGAGTCGAGCGTCAAGAGAGGTTGATGAGAGTTCGCCCTCACCCGCACCCTCTCCCGTTCTCAGGGAGAGGGCTTTTTCGTGCCACGTCCCGAGAGGATTGCAGACAGAAAACGAAGGTGGACAGTGGGGTGAGGGCAAGAAAAACCTTCTCCCCTGGTGGGAGAAGGTTTGGATGAGGGGGTTGACCTGCCCTG
>DPBN01000321.1 GCA_003516955.1 Armatimonadota bacterium
CGCAGGAATCGGAGCACCTCGCCGAGTCCGTACGACGTGGTGCGCAGCGGGTTTCTCTTCTCCGCAGGCAGGAGGGAGAGGCCGCAGACCTTGGCCGACTCCACGATGGCCTCCCCTTCCGCGCACGCCAGATACGGCACACGCCGGGGGACGAAGTCGGGGCCCGTCGCGCCGGGGTGCCAAGCCCGGGGTCGGAGCGGGGGACTCTCCAGGCAGTCCAAGAAGCCGTCCCCGCCGTCGGACAGCGGACACGGGTCCAGCGAGTCCAGTGGCACACCCGCCTTTTGGAGGCCCTTGGCCGCTGCGGAGCAGACCGTCGGCGCGTCGAGCGTTCCCTTGAACTTATCGAACGCCAAGAGGATCATGGGCCCTTCTTGCGCTTCCTAGTCTGGGGTTGCTCGGTCGGGTCCTTCGGCTTGTGGCTGGACTTCACGACGAAGCGGATCGGCGTGCCGGGGAGCGGGAACTCGGCGCGGAGCCGGTTCTCCAGGTACCGCCGGTAGGAGAAGTGCAACAGGTCGGGGTCGTTCACGAACAGAGCGAACGTCGGCGGCCGGGTGGAGACCTGCGTGGCGTAGTAGATCTTCAGGGCCTTCCCCTTGGTGGTGTAGGGCCGCTCGTACACGGCGTCTTGGATCAGGCGGTTGATGCGGCCGGTGGAGATGCGGAAGCTGTAGCTCTCCAGAGCGGAGAGGACGGTGTCGAGCACCGGCTCGAGGCCCGCGGACTCGATCGCGCTGGTGAAGCAGGCCTGGGCGTAGTGCAGCTCGGGCAGCTCGTTGGAGAGGATCTTCAGGAAGTCCTTCTTCAGGAGGCTCTTGCGGCGGGGCTGGCCGTCCGGCGGCTCCTTCACGTCCCACTTGTTGATCGCGACGACCACGGCCCGCCCGGCGTCGTGGGCCATCTTGGCGATGCGCTTGTCCCCGTCGGTGAGGCCCTCGGACCCGTCGACGACGACCAGCGCGCAGTCGCAGCGCTCGATGGCGTGCGTGGCGCGGTTGGCCATGTAGTACTCCACCGAACCCTGGATCTTGCCCTTGCGCCGCAGGCCGGCCGTGTCGATGAGGCGGAAGCGCTCGCCCTTGTACTCGAGCAGCGTGTCGATGGCGTCGCGGGTGGTGCCCGGCAGGTCCGACACGATGGCGCGCCTCTCGCCGGTGAAGGCGTTGAGAAGCGAGGACTTGCCCACGTTCGGACGACCCACGATCGCCAGCCGGATCTCCTCCTCCCGCTCTTCGGCCGGCGGAGCCTCCGGCAGCAGCTCGACGATGTCGTCGAGGAGGTCGGCCACGTTGCGGCCGTGCAGCCCGGACACGGGCCGGACCTCCTGGCCGATGCCGAGCGCGTAGAACTCGCTCGCCAGCGCGTCGTGGTTGGGGTGGTCGCTCTTGTTGGCCAGCAGGAGGATCGGCTTGTCCAGGCCCCTCAGGCGCTGGGCTAGGTCGCGGTCGGCCGGGTTCAGGCCCGAGGAGGCGTCGGTGAGGAACAGCACCAGGTCCGCCTCGGCCAGCGCGATCTCGGCCTGCACTCGGATCTGCTCCACCAAGGGGTCGTCGTCCTGGAACAGGATGCCCCCCGTGTCGACGATGGTGAAGCGCTTCCCGCGCCATTCGGCCTCGGCGTACAGCCGGTCTCTGGTCACGCCGGGCGTATCCTCCACCACGGCGACGCGCTTCCGAACGATGCGGTTGAAGAGCGTGCTCTTTCCGACGTTCGGGCGTCCCACGATCACGACGACCGGCAGCGATCCCTTCATGCGGCAGAGGGATCGTACCCCTTCCGGCCGTCAGACGAACGGGCGGAGATCCGGGCGGCGCCGATGGTAGTCGGTGGCTCGTTGGACGACGTCGGCCGCCGCCACGGCCTTGGCCTCCTGATACGGGCGCGCGAGGAACGACACGGAGCGGCTCTTGCCGTCCGGGTGCGTCCCGAACGGGATGATCGCCTGCGGCAGCCCGCACAGGTTCGCCGGGTAGATCGCCTCTCCGCCGGCGTCGGCCAGCACGAGGCAGTCGAAGGGGGCCATCGCCTCGTCCCACTGCGCGCAGAGCTTCGCCCTCGCCCGCTCGGCCTGGGCGTACTCGACGGCCGGCACGAAGCGCGAGGCACGGAAGTACAGCGGCCACTCGTTCTCCACGAGGTTCACGCGGCCGCTGCGGGTGATCTCGTCGAACATCGCGGCGGACTCCACGCCGATGATGTTGCCCAGACCCGGCGGCGGGTCGGGTAGCGCCGCCTCCCGCAGCTTGGCGCCAGCCTTCTCCAGCAGGTCCAGGGCCGAGCGCTCGGGCTTTCCGACCACGCCGATCGTCCAGCCCTTGAGGCTGTCCGCCGGGGCGTACTGGAGCGGACGGGAGACCGTCGCGAGGTCGCGGGGGTCGGGGCCAAGCAGCGCGGCGAGCACGACGGCGGCGTCCTCGATGGTTCGGCAGAGCGGCCCGATCTTGTCCATCGACCACGAGAGCGTCATGGCTCCGTGGCGACTGACCGACCCGAAGGTGCTGCGGAGCCCCGAAACGCGGCAACGGAGCGAAGGGCTGACGATGCTCCCGCTGGTCTCGGTGCCGATCGCGAATGGCAGCAGGCCGGCGGCCACCGCCGCGGCCGATCCCGCGCTGGAGCCGCTGGAGCCCTCCTTCGGGTTCCAAGGGTTGAGCGTCTCGCCGCCGAACCACTTGTTGTCCATCGCCAGCGCGCCGAGGCTGAGCTTGGCGACGATCACCGCGCCGGCGGCGTCGAGCCGCTCCACGACGGCCGCGTCGTAGTCCAGCGTCTGCCCGCGGAACGCCTCGGTGCCCCACTGGGTGGGGTAGCCCTTGGTGGCGAACAGGTCCTTCACGCCCGTCGGGATGCCGTGCAGGGGGCCGCGCACGCGCCCGGCGCGGAGCTCCTCGTCCGCGCGGCGGGCCATGCGCATCGCACGGTCCTCCATCAGGGTCACCAGGCACCTGAGGCGGGGACCGTAGCGGCGGAGGCGGGCGAGGGCCAGCTCGGTCAGCTCGACGCTCGACACCTGCCTGGTTCGCACGAGGTGCGCCAGCTCGGTGAGGCTGAGAGAGGCCAGATCCTCCTCGGCGGAGGGCCGGCGCAGCCGGACGGCGCGGGTCCGGACCGAAACCCTGCCCGGCTGGAGCCGCTCCGCTCCGATCGGGCGGAACACGGTGCGCGGCACCAACTCGTAGGAGTCGACGGCCTTGCGCAGGCCGGCGTACTCGGCCACCCCCTCGGCGACTCCGGCGCGAAGGACCTCCTGGATCTCCGCGTCGCTCATCCGGAGGTCGGCGAGCTTGAGGAACGCCTTCAGGTCCTCGGGCGTGAGCTCCGGCTTGGGCGCGTCCGCGGTTCCGGCGAGGCCCCGCCGCGCCAGGGCCAGAGAGGCGGCCCCCGCGGCCACCGCGCGGAGGAAGTCCGAACGGGTCAGGCCCTGCTCCGCCACCTCAGGGCTCCTTGGTGGAGGACTCCAGTTCGCGGAGCCTTCGCTCGGCCTCAGCCACCCGGCGATTCGTCTGGCTCAGGTAGACGAACAGCACGCACCACACGATCAGCGGCGTGACGCTGGCGAGAATCCAGTTCTGCATCGAGTTGCTCCAGTCGCTCTTCGAGAAGGATGGCGCGGACGCGCTGCCGATAGGCCCAGACCGCCGTCGCCATCAGACAGGCGAACACCAGCAGGATCGTTCGCCAGTAGATCGGGTCGAACCCGCCCTGCTTGCCGATCACCATCGGGTGGAAGGTGCTGACCTGCGGCAGGCGGGGGAACACGAAGATCAGAAACAGGTTCGGAAGCAGGCTGCCCACGGCGTAGGCCGCGGAGTTGCGCGCGCGCCTCTCCGGGTCTTGGAAGGCGGAACGGATCGCGAAGTAGGCGCCGAGGATCAGCAGGACCAGCAGGAACGACGTCTGGCGCGGGTCGTTCTGCCACCACGCACCCCACTGCACCCTGCTGAAGAGGATGCCGCTGAGCATCGTGGCGATCGCCATGGCGGCGGCCATCGCGTGCGCGGCCTCGGCCCGGGCGTCCCAGAGCAGGCGGTCTCCGGACAGCGAGCGGATCGCCGCGAAGGCTCCGTAGAACAGGAACGCGGTGGCCGCGAAGGCGCACGGCAGGTGGAAGAAGATGATGCGGGCCAGGTCGGGCTCCTGGAAGCCCTTCGCGGGCGGCACGAGGTAGCTGACCACCGTCGCGCCAGCCATCGCTGCGAGCAACAGAACGTTCGCGAGGTTCCTCATCGCCTCCAGACCGCGGCGAACAGGTGGGGTCCGCCGGAAAACGTTGCCACAGCATAGCACGCCAGCCCGACGCACCCCTGCCATCCGCCCGATGGCTCGCCCTGGCCGAAGGCGACCCTGACCGCCGTGATGCCCAGCGCCACCATCGGCAGAAGAAACGGCACGGACACGGCGACCGAGAGCGCGGCACGGTTCGGGGCTTGGGCGGCAAGGGCGCCACAGAGCGTGGTGCCGGCGGAGAGCGCCGTGCAACCCGCCGCCAGAGAAAGCGCCAGCAGCAGGGGGTGACGGATCTGCAGGTCGGTCAGCACCAGGAAGAGCACCGTCAGCGCGACGGCCGTCAGGATCATCTGGAGGCTGTTGAACAGCGCCTTGCCCCAGAACACCGCGTGCGGCCGCGCCCACTGCCGCAACAGGTCGCCGGTGCCGTTCTCCTCCTCCGCCAGCAGCACGCGCGGCAGGGCGACGACCGCCGAGAACAGCAGCGTCACCCACAGCAGGCCGGCCGCGAGGCCTCCCGGCAGGCGGAAGCCGAACGAGGCGAACCACACGGCCACCACCGCAGAAACGGAGAAGAGACCGGCGGCCAGAACGCCCGCGCGGCTCCGCGTCTCCGCCAGCCACTCCTTGCGCAGACAGGCCCACACCTCGCGGACCCAGCCGTCACCCGAGTCGGATCTCGAGATTGCCCAACCTCCTCTCTCTGGGGTCGTTGGTGGCCACGACGAGCACCCCCCTGTCGCGCTGCTCGGCGCACACGCTCTCCACCA
>DPBN01000322.1 GCA_003516955.1 Armatimonadota bacterium
GTTTCAACTCATAGCCCCGGGGGGTGCCCCCGAGACCGCGAAGAGCGCAGGATGGCGCGCGAAGAGGGTTTGCCGGGTTTCAACTCATAGCCCCGGGGGGTGCCCCCGAGACTTTCCTGAGCTTTCGGGGGTGTACTCGCCGGAGGAGATGGGTTTCAACTCATAGCCCCGGGGGGTGCCCCCGAGACCTGCCGGTTGGTGCTCGGCGAGCACACGGTGTTGCTGCGGGCGTTTCAACTCATAGCCCCGGGGGGTGCCCCCGAGACTCTACAAAGCATTCTACCGGAATTTCGAACCTGGCGCAAGGGGTTCGGGCACGATTTTGCCCCGATTACCAGGTTTTTGGCGTTTCCGGCCGCGTGCCCCAGGTTCGACGCCGGCCGAGAGCCGGGAAACGGTGGGAAAAACAGAATGAGGCGTCGTGTCCGAAGAACCTGAAACGAAAGCTGGCTGCCAGGCTAAGAGCATGCAAGGCCGCGAGGGGTAGGAACCGGGGAGAAGGGCCCGTTTTGCCCCCGTTACCAGGACAGCTTCCGTCTACGTGCAGATGGGAACTTCCGGCAGACGGGCGTCTGCTCAAAGCAGGATCCGGATGCCGTCCGGCCCGATCTCGAACGGCAGCCAATCGAGGGGGTCCGCGACTCCCTCCATCTTCTCGATGCGGAGCTCCCTGCGCATTCGGCCGTCGCGCTCGACGGTTCGGAAGCGGAAGACGTTGTGGGCGAGGGCGAAGGTCATGTCCATCAGGCGCAGCGCGCGGCCGCCGCGGCCGGTAGCCTCGTTCCTCACGTCGATGTTGGTCATCCGGTCGTGGAAGGCCCAGTTGACGGTCCACGCTTGGACCTCGCGCCACCGCTCCTCGGTGAGGGATTCGAACACGTGCTCGGTGTTGTCGCCGGCGGCGAAGCGGGAGACGCCCGCTCGGGAGAGGCGCAGGTCGATGGCGCGCATGGCGTCGAAGTCGTCCAGGGAGAAGTACTCGACGGCGGGGTCGGGCGGGTAGGGGTCGAAGCGCTCGAACGCCTGGACCGGAAGGAAGCGGCCCTGCTGCTCGTAGGGGCGCACGTTCCAGCCGAAGCTGGCGAAGCAGCGCCTCCGGTGCTCCCAGGGTCGGTCGAACACGTCGCAGGCGACGGTTTCGCCGTTCTGGAGTCCGGCCCAGAGGAACCGCATGGCGAAGACGGTCTTGCCGGTGCCCGGCGGGCCGTAGAGCAGGTTGCGGCTTCCGCGGGGGATGCCGCCGACGAGCTCGTCCAGGCCCGCGATGCCGGTGCGCTGCAGCTCGAGCGCGCCCAGCGAGGGCGATTAGGGTCGGCGGGTCAGGGCCTCGGCGAGGCCGGGGACCTCGCGCATGGATTCGGTGCGGACGGCGCGGATCTTGCGGATCATGTCGGCCTCGGAGTCGCGGAAGGGGTCGACGGCCTCGGCGGGGCCGGGGAAGCTGAAGAGGCCCCATTGGCCCATGGGTCCTCCTTTGGCCATGGTCTTGTAGGTCCAGAGCGCCCAGGACCACCCGTGGCGTTCGAACTCGAGGACGACCTCGCGGGTGGCGGCGGGGCTGGAGTGGGGCTCCAGGTTGAACTCTCCGATGTAGAGGGGCGCGTTGCGGTAGCCCATCAGCTCGGCGAGGCGGGGCGCCTGGGCCCGGAGGCGCTCGATGTGGTCGCTCTCCTTCTTGGCGTCGAAGTTGTAGGTGTGGATGGAGTAGGCGGCGTTGGTCCAGCCTGCGAGGTCGAGGTGGGGGGTGGTTTCAAGGCCCTTGTAGCCGTCCTCGAAGAGCACGATGGGGAGGGGGCTCTTGGCGCGGATCGCGCGGATGACGCGGTCGTGGACGAGGTGGAGCATGGCGGGGTTGGGGGCTCCCATCGGCTCGTTCATGAGGTTGAAGACGGCGACCGTGGGGTCGTCGGCGAAGGCGTCGGCGAGCCTCTCCCAGGTGCGGACGAGCTTGTCGATGTTGGCGGTTTCGAACCAGAGGCGGTTGCGGCCCTCCTCGCCGGTGTGGTGGTCCATGCTCTGGCCTCCGGGGGCGCCGTGGAGGTCGAGGACGACGTAGAGGCGGTTCTGGGCGGCCCATCGGACGGCTTGGCGGATGCGGTCCATGCCGCCGGGCTCCTCGGCGAGGGTCCAGAGGATGGGGAGGCGAACGTGGTTGAAGCCTCTCTGGGCGATGCGGCGGAAGTCCTCGGCGGTGATCCAGTTGTCGCGCCAGGCGTTGCGGACGCGGACCATGGCCTCGTTGCCGAGGCGGCGGGAGACGACCTCCCAGAGGGTTTTGCTGTCGCGGACCTTGGGGAGGTCGGAGCCCTCGGGCGGGTTCTCGGCGAAGGGGGTCATCCAGATCTCCTCGACGAACCACCCGCCGAGGTTCACGCCACGGAGGATCACCTTGCGTCCGGCGGGGTCGACGAAGTTCGGGCCCTCGACGCGGAGGCGGGGCAGGGGGGCGGCTTCGGAGGCGCCGAGGGCGAGGCCGAGGAGGATCGGGAGGGTCATGGCGGCAGGAATTTACCCCGGCGGGGGCTGGGTTTCGGCTCGGATATACTGGGTGCTCCCGATGGCCCGCGCGTGGTACTTCTTCATCCTGACCCTGGCGAAGCTGGCGTTCCTGGCGCTGGGGGGGTATCGGGCGAGGGGTCGGGAGCGGGTGCCGCGCAGGGGGCCGGTGCTGGTGTGCCCGAACCACTGCAGCCATCTGGACCCTCCGCTGGTGGCGGTTTCGATGCCGCGCCGTCTACGGTTCATGGCCAAGGAGGAGCTGTTCGAGGTTCCGGGGTTCGGCTGGCTGATCCGGAGCCTGGGGGCTTTCCCGGTCCGGCGGGGCGCGGGCGACGCGGAGGCGGTGCGCCTGGCCCTGGAGATTCTGAAGGGCGGGCACGCGCTGCTGCTGTTTCCCGAGGGCACGCGGGGCGACGGACGGACGCTGGGGCCGGTGAACCGGGGTCTGGCGATGCTGGCCAAGCGCTCGGGGGCGGCGATCTTGCCGGCGCTGGTGGTGGGGACGAGCCGGATGCTGCCGAAGGGGGCCAAACGGATCCGCCGGGGGAGGACGGAGGTGTGGTTCGGGGAGCCGTTCACCTACGCGGAGGTCGCGTCGGGGCGCAACGAGAAGGAGAACCGGGAGCTGTTCGTTCGGGAGTGGGAGAGCCGGGTGCTGGCCTTGGCGCGGGAGGCCGGGTTGGAGCTCAGAGGCGCGCCATCCAGCCCAGACCCCACACCGCCCGGCGATCCCGGGCCAGCATCCTGAGCCACAGGCCGTCGGCGGGTCGGAACTCGGCTCCGGCGGTGATTCGGGTGGCGTCGTGCTCGGCGAGGAGGCGGAACTGGCGGGTCCAAGGGATCACGACGCCGACGAACGCTCCGTTGTGGCCGCCGGTGCCCACGCCGATGGTGAGCTGCATGGGGGTGTCTCCGTTGTAGCGGCCGGTGAGGCCGACGTCGTAGGACACGGCGAAGTAGAAGCGGCGGCGGAGGTAGGTGTTGTCGAAGGCGTCCTGCACGCCGATCGCGATGCCGGGGACGTAGTTGACGACCGGGTCGGTGACCGTGAAGGCGACGTCCAGGGTAGGGAGGGCGTTGTGGCGCTCGACGTACTCGCCGCCCAGGGAGAGCTCCAGCGACGTGGTGAGGCCGTAGGAGACGTAGCTCTGGAGGCACTTCTCGCCGTCGCCCTCCCAGACGGAGTCGAACTTGACGGTGCCGAGGGTGACCTTGCGGCCGCTGGGGGCGGCGATCAGGCGGTCGGCGGGGGCGAGGGTCGCCGCCAGGGCGAGCATGGCCAGGGCGAGGGCGCGCATCGGGCGTAGGCTACCCGGCGGGGTCCGCGCGGAGCACGGCTCCGGTGGAGGCGCTGGTGGCCATGCGGGTGTAGCGGCCCAGCCATCCCGAGGCGAAGCGGGGCGTCGGCGGGGTCCAGCCTTCGGCTCGGCGGGCGAGCTCGGCGGGGTCGACGCACAGCTCGAGGGTGCCGGCCTCGAGGTCCAGCTCGATGAGGTCGCCGTCG
>DPBN01000323.1 GCA_003516955.1 Armatimonadota bacterium
TCGGCCGCGAGCCGTTCCCGTTCCTGCCTGCGGCGCTCCTCCTCGCGCACGGCGTCCAGGTACTGGCGCTGGCCGAACTCCGCGAGGTGCCGGACGCCGTCGTGCCACTCGTTCAGCATGCGGCCGCAGATCTCCGTCTTCGCCCGGCATTCCGCCAGCGCGGCGCGATGGACGGCGTAGGCGGGCATCTTTTCCAAGAGCCACAGCATCGAGCGGACCTCTCCGGCAGCGCCCCGCGCGGCCTCCAGTGCCGTGATCATCGCCTGGGTGGTGCCCTGCTCGAAGCCCGCGGCGAGGTGGTTGGCGACGGCGATGGCCGCGCGCTCGAGGGAATCGCGCAGCGACGGGGAGGAAGCCAGCTGGTCGCCGGCATCCTGAGCCAGGCCGAGAACCATCTCGGCCAACTCGATCGAGGCCTTCCAGGCCGGAGCCATCTCGAAGCGTTCGTAGGTCATGGCAAAAACGCTCGGTGCCGAAGCATCGGGAACCAGGCTCTCCCACAACGCCGGGGGATGGGTCCGCTCGGCGCCGACGGACCCGGAAGACGCCCTCTGAGGCTACCCGACGGGCGACTCGCGAATCCGGCCGCGCACCGCCGGAACCAAGTACCAGACGCAACCAACCCTGCCGAAGGTTCGCATCCGGCCCTGGTTTCTTTGCCGGATTCCCCGCTTCAGCCTTTCGGCTGCTGCTCCGAGACCTGGCTCTTGGCGGGACGGACCTCCACAGAGAGCGGCGCCTGAATCTGGTCGAGGCACAGGGTGCCGCGCGCACACCCTTGGAACAGCCTCTCCACGACCCCGTCCACCTCGGCTCGGGTCGGGAACCAGCCGGCGAGCTGGAGCTGGCGGAGGGAAGGGTAGAGCGCGTCCGCGACGACACGGCGGCTGTGCGCCCACTTGTAGATCAGCTGCTCCAGCACGCGCGCGTCGGAGTGCTGGGGGATGAAGGTGGGCCCGAGCATCTCGAACCGCATCCGCGTGATCGACTCGATCGTCGAGGGGTTGTTCACGAACCACCAGCACCCAAACGGGGTGAGGTTGGCGAACTTGCGCGCCGCCACGATCAGCTGATGCTGGTTCTCCAGCGCCAGCACCGTGGCCAGAAAGCGGTTCTCGGGCCAGCGCTCGCAGAGGCGCTCGATGGACGACACGTCCGCCCAGCCCACTCCGTCCCCGGCCAGGCCCAGCTCGGGGTTCACGCCGCGCCGCACGCCCACCATGAGCGCTAAGGGCACGTCGAGCTCCCGGCAGACGTGCAGCACCGCGCCCTCCAGCAGCCTCGTGCGGGGCGAATCGTCCGGATAGGCGAAGTCCGGAGGAAGCGACACGGCCAGGTAGCGCGGCTGCAGGCGTCCGCTCCAGCTGTCCAGGAACCGGTGCACCTCGTCCACGGCCTTCGGCGAGGCCTCCGCATCCACCTTGTAGCCCCTGGCGTCCAGCTTGCGCCACGTCTGATCCCACTGGCAGAGGATCGGGTCGAGGCGCAGCACCGCGTGGAACCGGGGATCCACGAACGAATCGGACTGCCAGTAGAGCGCCTCCTGGTCGTCCAGCGGATCGTTGGTCATCACCACGTCCGAGACGCCCGCCAGCTCCAACACCACATCCAGATGCTCGTGGGGGTCGACCTCGGCGAAGTACTCGCGAGCCTCGCTCAGGTCCTTGGCGCGGGGGTCCAGCCCCAACGAGGTCAGCACCGTGCACACCCCGGCGGCGGCCTCGCTCAGGGGGACGCTCTCCACGAACAGCTTCCGCCAAACGAGGTCGGCCTGCCGGCTCTCGGGCATCTCGAAGAACGCCTTCGGAGAGATCTCGCAGGACCGGAACAGCTCTGCGACGAGATAGTGGTAGGTGAGCAGGTCGTCGATGCCCCACTTGCACAGCCGTTCGAAAGAGAACGGGAACAGGTGCGTGTGCACGTCGAACACGCGGACGGACTTCAGCGCCTCGTCGACGGCGCGGCGCAGGCCGGCCTCGTCGCGGATCTGATCTTCTGGCTTCGCTTCGCGGAACAGCATGGGGAGCCCTCGCCGATGGAGGGATGATACACCATCGTCACTCCCCGTCCGGCTCGCATCCGGCGCCCTCGCCGGGGCGGTGCGGAGGCAGCACGAACCAGAACGTGCTGCCCTGACCCAGGGCGCTCTGCACGCCGATCCTGCCGCCCTGGGCCCGGACGGCGAGCTGGCAAAAGGTGAGGCCCAGCCCGGTTCCGCCACGGGTGCCCTTGACCTGCACGAACGGCTCGAAGATCTCCTCGGCGACCTCGGGCGGTATGCCCGGCCCTTGGTCCTTCACGCTGAAGCGGAGGCCGTGCGGATCCGGCTCCGCGGCCACCACGACCCTGGTGCCCGGTGGGCTGAACTTCAGAGCGTTGCCGACCAGGTTCGTCAGCACGCGGGCGGTCAGGTCCGGATCCAGGACCCACCGATCCACCCGGAGGTCGGACTCCAGCGCGACCTCCGCGCCCCGAGCCCACAGCTCCAGGCCCTCCAGCGCGTGGCGGACCAGCTCCTTCAGATCCGTCTCCACGCAGCGCACGGGCATCTTGCCCCCCTCGAGCTTCGCCACGTCGAGGATCGAGTTGACCAGCGTGAGAGCCCTCTGGTTCGACACCAGCGCGAGCTCGATCATCTCCCGCTCGACGTCGTCGAGGCTCTTGTGGTTCTGCTGCAGCGTGAGGAGGCCCGTGATGGCGCTGGAGAGCGGCGAGCGGAGGTCGTGCACCAGAAAGCCGACCAGCTCTCGCTGCTGCCTGCGGGACTCCCTCAGACGGGCCACCACCAGCACCATGGCCAAGTACGACGCCAGGCGGATGCCGAGGTTGACGACGGAGACCGGATCCACCATCTGCCCGGCCCCGCGCGCCAGCGCCTGCGTGAGGAACGCCGAGGCCGCGGCGTAGAGGGCCACGACCATGCCGGGGCGGCGCCCGCCGTACCACGCCGCGACCATCACCGGCACGAGGTACAGCACCAGCAGATCCGGCGGCGAGAAGTGGTCCGCGACGCCGACCGCAACCGCGATCAGCAGCGCCAAAGCTGTGATCCTGCGGCGCGACATGCGCCCGAGACGCGCATCGGCCCGCCACAGCAGACGGCTCAGCATGGACGCCCTAGGTTACCTTGAGGCCCGCTTAGCCTTCCGGCATGCGCTTGTACTGACCCCGGTCCCTCGCCTCGGGGTCGATGGCGAACACCCGCACCGTGCGGGGCGGGATCGTCGCGCGCAGCGTTCCCGCCAGCACCCGGGCCGTCGCGCCGGACAGAGCGTCCCGGAGCAGCGTGTAGCCCATCAAGGTTCCGTCCGGCACGATCCACGTCTCTTCCACGCCGACCTCGGAGGGGTTCGCCACGACGACGACGGCCTCCAGCGGTCGCTCGGTGGTGCGGAGGAACGCCAGCGCGCGCTCGCCGCGCATCGCCCGGAAGTCGCCGATCCGCAGGGCCCGGAGCCCCCGACGGACGGCGACCAGCCTCCTGACCCACTGCAGGTCCGGGTTGTCCTCGGTAGCCAGATCCCACCGCATAGGGGCGCGCTGGCGGGGGTCGTCGCCTCCCTGCATTCCCAGCTCGTCGCCGTAGTAGATCAGCGGCGCGCCGGGCAAGGCGAACTGCAGCGCCTGCGCGAACCTCCTCTTCGCCCGGTCCGGCAGCACGGTCGCCAGACGGGGGGTGTCGTGGTTGCCGAGCACGATCCAGGAGCGCAGCAGGGGCTCGATCCCGCAATCCCGGACCAACTCGTTGAGCGCCTCCCCAACCTGACGCGGCGACAGGCGGCCGTCCGCGAGCTCGAGGATCACGCGCCCGAGGAACATGTTCAGCAGGCCGTCCAAGACGGACGTCCAGCCGGCCGGGTAGTTCCAGACCTCTCCCAGCACCAGGCTGCCGGACTTGTGGCGGTGCGCCGCCCGCGTGAGCTCCGCAAGGAATTCGGGGCCCAGCTCGTGGGCCACGTCGAGCCTCCACCCGTCCGCGCCCTCCTTGAGGTAGCGGGCCACCACCGAGTCCGAACCGTTCCAGAGGTGGCGGCGGGCGTCGGCGCTCTCCAGCCGCACCTCGGGCAGGTTCGCCACACCGGCCCAGGCGCGGTAGCCGGCGGGGTAGCGGTCGTCGAAGAAGAACCGGCTCCGGCGCTTGGAGGCGGGGTTCGCCAGAGCCTCTTGGAAGATCGGGTTGGACCGCCCGCAGTGGTTGAAGACACCGTCCAGCACCAGCCTCGCGCCGGAGGCGTGCACGGCCCGCGCCAAGCTCCGGAAGTCGGCCCAATCGCCGTACTCCGGGGAGATGCGGCGCCAGTCCGTGGCGTCGTACTTGTGGTTGGTCAGCGCGTCGTGGATCGGGTTGAGGTACAGGACGTCGGCCAGCGAGCGCACGTGATCGAGCTTCCCGATCAGACTCTGCAGATCGCCTCCCCAGAAGTCGAGTTCGTGGCTCCACACTCCCAGCTCGGGCACCGGAGAGCCCGGCTCCGGAAGGTCGCTCCAAGCCCGCAGCCTTCTAGGCGGTCCGTAGAGGCTCCGCTTGGCCTCGAGGCGCGAAGATGGGGCGAACCGGTCCACGAGGACCTGGTACACCACCGGCCCGACGCGCCAGTCGGCCTCGCGGCGGCGCATGGCCTCCGCGCGCGGGGAGGCCGCCGCCAAGGCTGCCACACCGATCCACACCGCCACCATCGTGTCTCGGGCTAGTTGCCCATGCCGGTGCCGGTCGGTCTGGGGGCGAGCACGTCGGACGCCTTGACGCCCGTCTGCTCTTCGATCTCCTTGAACTTCTTTTCCTTCTCCTGGGGAGGCATCGGGCTGCTGGCGATGGCCCGGATCTTGTCCTCGGGCGACATGCGCTCGATGGCGGCCTTGGCGTCCTCCTCGGACATTCCAGCCGGCGCGTTGCCCAGGCTGGAGCAACCGGCGATCACCGCGGCGAGCGGCAGCAGCGACATCCAAATGCTCGGTTTGTTCTGCATGGCGATGAAAGGGTCGGACGGTCGTGGGGCGAGGCGCCCGCCGGCGCCCCGCCCAGAGTGTCGAATCACTGGAAGTCCGGATGGGCGTAGTTGGTGCCCCACCAGTTGAACGCGCGGCCGTTCTGCTCGGCGTGCGGAGCGCCGCCGGACCAGGAGGCGCCGTACGGGCAGGACCCGCCCTCGCCGCCGCACCAAGTGTCGGTGTACAGCAGGGTGCCGTCCGACTTCAGGTTGGGCAGGAGCTGGACTCCCTTGAAGAACGCGGCGTGGCCGTCGACGAACGCCACGTTGCTGCCGTCGTTGAAGTAGCCGGTCTTGATGCCCCAGAAGCCCTGCAGGCCGCTCTGGTTGCCGGGCCAGGTCATCGCCGAGGTCGGGAAGTTGTGCCAGACCACGACGCGGGCCGGGTTCACGAACTCCAGCGAGCCGGGACCGACGCCCTCGACGCCCTCGCCGCCGGGGCCGCCGGACGTGGCGCTTGGCGCCGGAGCGAAGTAGCCGTACAGGCCGGTGCACTGTCCGCCCTGGTAGCCGAAGATGTTCGGGTTCAGGCGGTAGTCGATCGGCGGGTAGATGTCGTCGAAGTAGTTGGCGCGGCCGCGCGCGGAGACGCCGAGGCCGACGCACCCGTCGCTCGGGTCGAGGATGTAGTTGCCGAAGCCGTTCTCAGCCTTCTGGCGCTGCACGGTGCCGCGCGCGTTCGGGCTGGCCGGGTTCTTGAAGATCTGCCGGTTCTTGGTGTAGGGCAGCACGCGGGCGGCGAACACGTAGTCCTCCTGCCAGTTCGTGTGCGGCAGGCGGTCGTCGTAGTCGCTGGCGTACATGAGCGTCGCCGTCATGTTCTGCTTCAGGTTCGACAGGTCCGCGGTCTTCTTGGCCGAGGCCTTCGCCTGGGCGAACACCGGGAACAGGATCGCCGC